>DASXRW010000137.1:0-7520 GCA_036506355.1 Burkholderiales bacterium | reverse complement strand
ATCCGGCGCTCGGCCTGCGCGAGGCTCGCGTGCTCGATTTCGGCTGCGGCACGCGGCCCTACGAGCCGTGGTTCGCCGCCGCCGGCGCGCGCTACCACGGCGCGGACATCGATGCGCAGCACGAGGTGCGTATCCGCGACGGCAAGCTTGAATGCGCCGACGGCGAGTACGACCTGGTCGCTTCGTTCCAGGTGCTCGAGCATGTCTGGGATATCGGCACCTACCTCGGCGAGGCGCGCCGCGCGCTGCGGCCGCAGGGGTGGCTTTTGCTCTCCACGCACGGCAGCTGGCTCTATCACCCGCATCCGCGCGACTACCGCCGCTGGACCGCCGAGGGACTGCAGCGCGAGGTGGAGTCGCGCGGCTTCCGCCTCGAGCGCATGGAGCCGGTGGTAGGCCCGCTCGCCTGGACCACGATCTTCCGCTCGCTCGGCGTCGCGCACGTGCTCAAGCCGCTGCCGGCGGTGGGACCCGCGCTCGCCGGGCTCGCCGCGGTGCTGCTCAATGTTCAGGCGTGGGTCGAGGACCGCATCACGCCGCGAGCCATCACCGCCGTGAACGCCTGCACCTATATCGCGCTCTTCCGGCGCTCCTAGCGATGGTCGTGGGCCGGTTCTTCACCGTGGGCCTGCTGTGCGCGCTGCTGCACAACGCGATCATGATCGGCGGCGACTGGGCGGGCCTGCACTACGTCGCTTCCTCGCTGGTCTCGTTCGCGCTCGTCGTGCTGGTCGGCTACTGGCTGCACAGCGGCTGGACTTTTCCCGGCGCCGAGCGCGGCGGTGTGTCGTTCGCGCGCTATACGCTCACCATGGCGCTGAACCTGCCGCTGTCGATCGCGGGCATGTTCGTGTTCGTCGATCTCGCCGGCGTGACGGTGCCGCTCGCTGCCCCGGCCGTCACCGTGCTGCTCGCAGCGTTCAACTTCGCCGCGGGGCGCTGGGCGCTGCGCGTGAGGCGCGCTCATTCGAGGCGCCAGACGTGACCGAAGCGCGCCTCGTGCGCGAGGCGCGCGCCGGGAAAGCGCTGGCGCAAGAGCTTCTCGTCCTCGGCGCGCCCCCGGCTCAGCATGAAGACGACCGGCGAGCGCAGGAACGGGTCGTTCTGCACGAAGTCCTGCGTGTAGTAGTCGTAGTTCAGGCGCACGAACACGATCTGGCGCACGCCCTTCTCGAACGCCGGGCGCAGCGCGAGCTGCTCGCTCATGAACGCTTCGATCTGCAGCCAGCGAAACGGCGTGGCGAGCGCGAGGCTGAGGAGCGCCGCGGCGGCGGCATAGCGGCGTAGGGCCTCGCTTTCCAGCCTGACGATGGCCACCGCGCCCAGTATGGGCAGCGCGCCAAGGGCCGGATGCAGGTAACGCACGCCCCAGCCGTAGCCCTGGTCGAACCACACGAACAGGTATCCGGCCAGGGTCGCGGCGAACGAAAGGCCGAGCACTCGTAGCTCGATGTCGCGCCTCGCCAGCCACCAGCCCGCGACCATCAGCGCCGGTAGCCCGGGAAGAGTCCACAGCCACAATTTCACCAGCTCGGCGGCGCGCGTCGCGAGCGTCGCGAGGCCCGGTTCGGTGAACACCCGGCTGAGCTGCAGCTGCCAGTAGAACAGAAACTCGCCGGACTGCGGCGCGAACCAGAGCTGCCCCTGGACCCGGCGCATGAGCAGCCACCAGCCGAGTCCGACCGCGAGGCTGATCGGCGCATAACCTGCCGCGAGCTGAAAAAGCGCGCGCCTGCCGTCACGCCAGGCGAGCCACGCGATCCAGGGCAGGGCGAACAGCAGATGCGGCCACGGGTTGTTCAGGACGAGCGCGAACGAGCCGACGGCGCCGGCGAGCAGCAGCCGTCGCTCGAGCAGCGCCCAGACGTAAAGGAGGTTGAATAAGAGATGCGCCGTCATGGAGAAATAGCCGAGCGCCATGCCGCTGAAGGCGGGCGATGCAAGGGTGAGCAGCATGGCCCAGCCGCCCGCGTGCGGCGCCGCGCTCATGCGCCCGGCGAGGCGGCCGATGAGCAGCAGCGCGCCGCTCGCGAGCAGCGCATTGCAGGCCCAGGGCACGCCGAGCAGAACGAACGGCGCGAGCAGCAGCGCCAATCCCGGCCAGTACACGGAGACCACCTCGCCGGTCTCGCGCGAGGCGAACAGCCACAGATCGATGTAGGGCCGCGGCACTACCCAGGAGAGCAGCTCCGGCGGGAACTGGGCGGTCAGGCGGCCGGCGGCGAAGGCCTTCGCCTGCAGCAGGACCAGGTGCTCGTCGCCGGCGAGGGCATGATCCTTTGCGACGAGCAGCTGGCCCGCGCACAGCACGAGAAACGTAGCGAGCGCAGTCGCCCGCGGCCTGCGACCGATCGCCTCGACGAGCGCGAGCGCCGGCCGCGCGAGCGGCGGCCAGGCGGCGGCGATGGCGATGAAGATCACCAGCGCGGCGCCCGGCAGGTCCTGATTCCTGAAGAGGAAGTCGAAGATGTAGCGCCGCTCCGGTTCCTGCGGAAAGCCGGTGTAGCGGAGGATGAAAGCGGCGCACAGCAGCCCGGCCAGCACGCCGAGCAGCACGAGCTCGCGCGTCTTCACTGGGGCGTGGCGCACGCGCGGAGCAATGCCGCGTAGCGCGCCGCGCACTGCTCCCAGGACCAGTGCTCGCGCGCGAACGCGGCGACGCGCGGCCGCAGCAACTCGAGCCTGGCCGGCGCGTCGAGCAGCCCCTGGATGCGCGCCGCCCAGCGCCCGGCCGTGTCGGCGCCACCGACGCGCTCGCTGAGCAGCGCGTCGCCCGCTTCGGCGCAGCCCTCGGCGGTATCGTCGCCGACGAGCGCCGGCGTGCCGCAGGCCATGGACTCCTGCACGGAGAGCGGAAATCCCTCGCCGACGCTCGGCAGGACGAACAGATCCGCCGCCTGGTAGAGCTCGCGCAACTGATCGCCCGCGGCATGGTGCACCACGCGTACATTGGAGAGCTGCCAGCTCGTGGGATCGAGCGCCCCCCAGCCCGCGAAGAGCCACTGCGCCCGGGCAAGGCGCTGTGCCAGCTCGCGCAGCACGGCCAGGCCCTTCTTCTCGACGAACCTGCCGACGAAGAGCAGCACCGGCTGGTTCGCCGGCATGCCCAGGCGCTCGCGCAGCTGGCGGCGCTCGGAGAACATCGCGGGATAGAAGCGCGCCGTATCCACGCCGTTCGGCACCAGCACGGCGGGATGGCGAAAACGCACGAAGCGGCTGAAGTACCGGCGTACCGTGTCGCTCACGAACACCACCCGGTCGGCGCCGCCGAGGACCCAGGCGCCGAGGCCGCGGTTGGCCGCGCGCTGCGCCGAGCGCAGCAGCGCATTGCGATACGGGACGAGCCCGATGTGCTGCGTCACGAGCACCGGCCGGCGGGCGCGGCGCGCCGCATGGAATGCGACGACGTTGGGAAAATAAAGACAGTCGTGCAGGTGTACGACATCGGCGCGAGCGCAGGCGCGCGCCAGGCGGCGAAGCGCCGACGGCGTCCACAGCGGGTAGGGCAAGCCCAGGCGGCGCTCGATGCCGTTCCAGCTCGCGGCCGGCGCCGTGCGCAAGCCCGGCGCCGACGGCGGCGCGGCATCGCAATCGCTCGCGTGCCACTCGATCTCGGCAATGCCGCTCGCGGCGAGCCGCCCGGCGAGCTGACCGGCGAAGATCTCGACGCCGCCGCGATGCGCCGGGTAGTAGTGCGTGACCAGCGTGACGCGAAGCGGCCGGGCCTCGGCGCCGCTCAGCGCGCCGCGCGCAGCCACTCGCAGGTCCGCCGCAGTCCCTCGCCAAGGGGCGTGCTCGCGCGCCATCCGAGGTGGCGCTCGGCGCGCGAGGCATCGAGCACATTGACCGGCACATCGACCGCGCGCGCTGCGCTGTGCTCGACCTTGACGGGCCGGCCGAGGAGCTGCTCGATCTCGGCGACGAGCTCGTTCAGGCTCGCGCCCCTGCCCGAGCCGATGTTGAAGATGCGCGGCTCGCCTTCAAAGCGCGCCGCTCTAAGCATGGCGTCGACCGCGTCGGCGACATACACGTAGTCGCGCACCACCGAGCCATCGCCCCAGATCCGGATCGGCTGCTCGCGCAGCGCCCGGTCGAGAAACACTGCCACCGCGCCCTGCGCGATATCGAGGCGCTGGCGCGGACCATAGAGATTCGCGGGCCGCAGGATGCAGTAGTCGAGACCCTGGAGGTGATGCGCGAGCCGCAGATACTTCTCCACCATCAGCTTGTGGATGCCGTAGGAGGAGATCGGCTCGGTCGGATGGTCCTCGGCGACCGGCGTGGCGCGCGGCACACCGTAGACCGTGCCGCCGGAGGAGACGAACACCAGCTTGCGTACGCCGTGCCCGCGGCACAGCTCGAGCAGGCGCAGCGTGCCGAGCACGTTCGACTCGACGTCGTACAGCGGATTGTCGTTCGAGCTCTTCGGCAGCGTCGTCGAGACGAGGTGAAACACCAGCTCGGTGCCCTTGAGCGCCGGGGCGAGCGCCTGCGGATTGAGAAAGTCGCCGGTAAAGATCTCGAAGCCCTGGTCGCGCGCAAAGAGCGGCAGGCGGTCGACATGCGGACGGTCGAAGAGCTTCACGCGGTGGCCTTCCCGCGCCAGCGCCTCGGCGAGATGCGATCCGATGAATCCGGCGCCCCCTAGCACCAGACACGAGCTCATGGCGCAAGAATAGCCCAGGCCGAGCGCGCCACGCTCATAAGCTGCCGATGATCACCCGGGCGCCTTCGGCCAGCCGGCTCTGCACGAGCTCGGTGCTCGTGCCGTCGCTTATGCCGAGGCGCACCGCGACCGGTTTGGGCTTTCCCGCCTCGAGCACCCAGACCCGCCCATCGTGTCGCCAGTCGAGCGCCGCGTTCGGCACCTTGAGCACGCCGGCGCGGCGCTCGAGCACGATGCGCAGATTCGCCGTCATGCCTGGCAGCAGGACAAGATCCGCATTCGGCGCGGAGATCACGACCGCCGCCTTGCGCACCTGGCGCACCTCGCCCGAGAAGCGCCGCCGCGGCAGCGCGTCGACCGCGAAGCTCACGTCCATGCCGCTGCGCAAGCGAGCGGCGTTTCCCGGGTCGAGCGGCGCCTCGATCTGCATCTCGCGCAGGTCCTGGGCGATGGCGAAGAGCACCGGCGCCTGCGCGCCCGCGGCGACGCTCTGGCCCACCTCGGCATTGCGCAGGATCACCGTGCCGTCCACCGGCGCGCGGATCACGGTGCGCGCGAGATCCGTCTGCGCCTGCCGCAGCAGCGCCTCGCGCTGCTTCACCGTGGCGCTTGCGCCGGCCAGCCGCGCCGCGTCGAGATCGGCGCGCGCCTGCTCGACGCGCTGCTCGAAGCTCGCCGCATCCAGGCGCGCGATGACCTCGCCCTTCTTCACCGGGGTATTGAAGTCGGCGTAGAGCTCCTTGATCTGCCCCGCGATCTGCGGACGCAGCTGGACGCTGCGCGCGGCGTTCAGCGTGCCGCTCGCGACGACGACGGCTTCGATCGGGCCGCGCTCCACCTTGGCGAGGCGATAGCGCGCCTCGCCGCGATCGGTGCAGGCGACCAGCATGACGAGGGCGAGGGCGAGCTTCCTCACGCGAGACCCGGGTTGCGCCCGACGCCGACGAGCCGCGGCCGGTTGACCTCGAGCGGCGGCACGCTCCTCATGCCGCGCAAGTGGCGCTCGACCACATCCCACACGGGCTCGCCCCTAACGCCCTCGCGCACCGGCGCCCATCCGGCCACTTTGTAGCGCTTCGCGGCCTCGATCGGTTTTCCTCGGAGCTGCATCTCCGAGATCCGGCTGCCGATCTTCGCCCGCGGCGCGATGGCGTAGCGCATGGCGCCGACGCGCACCATGTCGCCGCCCTGCTGCCGGTACGGGTCGCTGTTGAACAAATTATCGGCCACGTCCTCCAGCACGGTTTTGATTTCAGCGCCGGTGAGCTCGCTCGTCGTCACCTGCGGATAGGTGATCGCGGTCTGCGCCATCAGGTCCTCGCGCGTGATGGCGTCGCCGGCGAGCAGCGTCGCGCCCCAGCGGAATCCCGGCGAGAACGCGATTTCGGCGTCCTTCTGGGCCAGCAGCGACCGGAGGATGAGCTCGTCCATCGTGCCGTTGAAATTGCCGCGCCGATAGAGCAGGCCTTCGCTCACCGCCAGTTTCTCCGCGAGCTTGGCTGCATGCGGCGCCCGAACCTGCGCGATGTATGCGGCCATGTCCGCATCGGGCGGCAGCAGGTTGGCGAAGACCGGCAGCAGCCGGTAGCGATAGTCGCGCACCCCGCCGGCGCCGACGTCGAGATCGAGCACGCCGAGGAACTTGCCGTGCGAGCCGGCGTTGGTGACGAGCGTGCTTCCGACACGCACCGGCGCCGGCACGCCGTCGTGCGTGTGCCCGCCGAGGATGGCGTCGATGCCGCGCACACGCGCGGCGAGCTTGAGGTCGACGTCCATGCCGTTGTGCGACAGCAGCACCACGGCCCTCGCGCCCTTGGCGCGCGCCTCGTCGGCGAGCTTCTGCAGCCGCCCCTCCTGGATGCCGAAAGACCAGTCTGGAAAGCGATAGCGCGGATGCGCGATCGGCGTGTACGGGAAGGCCTGGCCGATGATCGCCACCCGCTCATGCAGGGCGTAAGGCGTGAACACCGGATCTTCGAAGTCCACCGTGCGCACGTTCTGCGCGAGGAACTGGATCGGCGCGAGCTCCTTCACTGCCTTGAGCATGCGCTCCGCCCCATAGGTAAATTCCCAATGGGCGGTCATGTACTGCACGCCCAGGCGGCGCTGCGCGCCGATCATGTCGGCGCCCTGGGTCCACAGCGCCGTCGCCGAGCCCTGCCAGCTGTCGCCGCCATCGAGCACGAGCGCCTGCGGCCGCGAGGCGCGCAGCCGCTTCACCAGCGTCGCAAGATGCGCGTAGCCGCCCATCCGGCCGTAGCGGTGCGCCGCGCTTTCGAAATCCAGATGGGTGAACGCATGCGCGCTCGCGCCACCCCGCGCAATGCCGTAGTGGGCGAGGAGCGCCTCGCCCACCAGATGCGGTGGATGTCCATCGCCGATGTTGACGCTCGGCTCGCGGAAATGAATCGGCAGGAGCTGCGCGTGCACGTCGGTGATGTGCAGCAGCGAGACGTTGCCGAAGGGTGGCAGCTCGTACAGCTCATCGGCCACCTGCGCCGCGCTCGCTCGCGGCCGCAGCGTTGCTCCCGCGGCGGCGGCGAGAGCCAGGAGCCGTAGGAAGGCGCGCCGCTGCAAACTACTGGTTGACCGGCGAGGCGGGATCGAGCAGCAGCCCGACCAGGTCCTTGATCTGCTCGGGCGTGAGCGTCCCGGAAAGCCCCAGCCGCGGCATCTGGCTGCAGAGGTTGTACGCCTTGGCGTTGTAGATTTTGCCGTAGACGTAGCGCTGCATGTCGGCGCCCGCGCCGCGCGTTTTGCCGAAGCCGCGCAGGCTCGGGCCGATGGTGCCGTGCGAGAACTCGCGCGGCGAGAGCTCGTGGCAGTTGTAGCAGCTGCCGCCGCCGGGCTCGCC
>DASXRW010000136.1:0-11211 GCA_036506355.1 Burkholderiales bacterium | reverse complement strand
CAGACGCTCATCAATGTGGCCCTGGCCGGCGGCGAGCGCGTCGACGTCATCTGCCCGGGCTTCGTCGCCGACTGCCTCGAAACGCTCGAAGAGCTCGGCATCCGCGGCCGCGGGAAATTCCTCGCCGCCGGCGGGCGCGAGCTTCGGCTCATCGCCTGCCTCAACGAAGCGCCGGAATGGATCGCGGCGCTCGCCGCGCTTGTTACCGGGGCTAGCGCCCGAGCAGCCCCTTGAGCTTGTCGAGCCGCGAGTCGCCCGACGAGCTGCCCTGGCCCGAGGACTGCCCCTCGGCCGGCGGCTTGGTCCCGCCGCCCAGACGCTCCTTCAGCTTGTCGGTGATGCGCTCGCCGACCCTCGACTTGGCGAGGTTCGTCGCCGCCGCCGCATAGTCGACTTTGTACTTCATCGCGTCGAACGGACCGACGAGGTGCACCGGGACGGTGAGACCGGAGAGCTGCTCCAGATCGGCACCGCCCTGGCCCTTCGTCGTGGCGACAACCGTCGCGTTCGTGACGTAGTCGATCGAAGAACTGCCGATATCGACGTCGCCCTTGCCCGAGACGCGGAAGAGCGGCGACTTCATGTCGAGGTCCTCGTTGTGCGCCACGCCGTTCTTGATGACGAAGCTCGCGGTCATCTCGGAGAAGTCGGTCTGCTGCGTCTGCCGCGCCTCGGCGCGCGCCTCCTGCGATGAAAGGGCGGTCTTGGCCTTGCGGAACACTTCCGCCAGGTTGATGCCCTTGATCGCGCCGTCCTTGAGCTGCACGCGCGCGGTGCCGGCGAGCGCCTTCTTCATCGTGTTCACCGTCTTGCCGGCGGCGTTGACGTCGAGGGCAACGGTGCCATGCCCCTCGAGGATGTCCTTCTGCGCGACATCGCGCAGCAGCGGGCCGATGGAAACGCCCGTGAGCGTTTCTTTGACCGCGACGCGCCCATCGGCGGTTGCCGTAACCGTGCCGGACATCGAGCCGTCGTAGAGACTCGCCGAATGCGGCGCGACGTCGAGCTTGCCGTTCGCGGCATGCACCTCGGCCTTGACGTTCGCGAGCTTCAGACCGCTGGCCTGCAGGGAACCGACCTGCAGTCGTCCGTTCGCGTTCAGCCCTTTCAAAAACGAAAGATCGAGCGGTGTGTCCTCATCCTTCTTCTGCGCCGTCGGCGCAGGCTGCGATGCTGGCGCCGGCGCCTTGCCTTCTTCCGTCGGCGCCGAAACCGGCTTCTTCTCGGGCTGCTTCGTATAGCGGTCGAGGTTCAGCTTGTCGACGTTGACGTCGAACTGGTAAGCGGGCGGCGAGAACTTGGCGAGCCCGAGCTTCGCCTGGATGTTCGACTCGTCGAACTTCGCCGAGAGCTCGGCGTTGGCAGTCTGCTTCTCGAGGTCGGCCTTGAGCGAGCCGGTGATCGGGATCTTCACGTTCTTCTGCGGCAGGCTCGGGTCGTTCAGGGTGAGGTCCGCGGCGAGCTGCGGGATGGTGAGCGCTTTGGCCGATCCCTCGACACCGGAGAGCTTGAGCTGCGCCTGAATCTCACGCGCCGCTTCCTTCATTTTCAGGTCCGCGGTCACCGCGGCCCCCTTCGCCTTGTCCGCGGCGATGAGCAGCTCGGGGGCGGCGATGTGCGCCTCGAGGTTCTGCTTGTCCTGCACGCCTTTCACGTCGAGCGCCAGGCCGTTGACCTTGTACTCGTTCTTGTCCGGGTTCGCCGCCACGTCGCCCTTGGCGGAAACGCTCAGGTTGGTAATGCCCGCCGCCGCACCGGTCAGCTTTGCATCCAGCTTCGAGACGGCGAAGGACTTCGCGGCGAGATCGAACTTGTAGCCGCCGCCGACATCGAGCTTCACGTCCAGGTCCGGGTTCTTGCCCTTGACGCTCGCCTTGAGGTCGAGCTTGCCATCCGCCTTCTCGGCGATCTTGCCGGTGGAGAGCTTGAGGTCGGAGACGGCGAGCTCCTGGCCGCTTTCCTTATCGATGTAGGTGACCGCGGAGCGATCGATCTGAATGCTGCCGATATCGAACGCGACGGCCTGGCCGCCTTCGTCCTTGCGCTGATCGGCCTTCTTTTCGGCCTGCTTCGGCTGCGGCTCCATCAGGTCGCTGAAGTTGAAGCGGCCATCCTTCTCTTTCACGATGGTCGCCTTCAGGCCGGATACGCGGATGCCGTCCACGATCGCCTGCCCGTGGAGCAGCGGCAGCAGGGCCACGGAGCCGTGGGCGGAGTCGAGGGCGAGGAACTGCTGGTCGCTCGCGCGCTCGGAGAGCGACACGCCGTTGACCTTGGCGCCGAGGGCCGGCCAGAACGCGAGCTGGAGATCCCCGCTGAGCTTCAGCGTGCGCCCGGTCTTGTCCTTCACCAGGGTCTCGATCTGGCCCTTGTACCGGTTCGGGTCGAACGTCATGGCGAAAACCGCCACCCCCAGGACCAGAAGGACCAGCAGCCCCCCGATCGCGTATAGCGTGTATCTGATAGCTTTCATCGCCTAATCATCAAGTTGTAATAACGCTGCCGAGCTTGAAATGAGCCGCGGCCATCCCCAATTCGACAAGATGCAGGAAGAGACCGTTCAGCCCCAGCCGGCAGAAAACTCCGGCAAGCCCCTCGAGCAGCAGCTCGCCGAAGCCCAGGCGCAGGTTCAGACCCAGCGCGAGGCGATGCTGCGGGCGCTCGCCGACGCCGAGAATGCGCGCAAACGCTACCAGGCGGAAGCCGCCAACTCGCAGAAGTACGCCATCGAGCGCTTCGCCGAGACGCTGCTTCCGGTGGTCGACAGCCTCGAGGCGGCCCTCGCCAACAAGGAGGCGAGTCCGGAAGCCTTGCGCGATGGCGTCCAGCTCACCCTGCGCCAGCTCTCGCAGGCGCTGGAGAAAGCCCGCGTGTCAGCGATCGCCCCAATGCCTGGCGAGCGCTTCGATCCGCACCGCCACCAGGCGATGGCCGCTGTCGAGAGCGACTCGGAGCCGAACACCGTAGTCGCCACGATGCAGAGGGGCTACCAGCTCCATGACCGGGTGCTGCGCCCGGCGCTCGTGACGGTCGCCAAGCCGGTTGAAAAAGCCGGTGCAAACCCCATATCAGACACAGACTTAGATTAACGGGACAACCATGGCAAAGATCATCGGCATCGACCTCGGCACCACCAACTCCTGTGTCGCGATCATGGAGGGCGGCAAGCCCAAGGTGATCGAGAACTCGGAGGGCTCGCGCACGACGCCTTCGGTGGTCGCCTACACCGACGACGACGAGGTGCTGGTCGGCGCGCCGGCCAAGCGGCAGGCCGTCACCAACGCCAAGAACACCGTCTACGCGGTGAAGCGCCTGATCGGCCGGCGCTTCGAGGAAAAGGAAGTGCAGAAGGACATCCACCTGATGCCCTACAAGATCGTGCGCGCCGACAACGGCGACGCCTGGGTCGAGGTGCGCGGCAAGAAGATCGCGCCGCAGCAGGTCTCGGCAGAGATCCTGCGCAAGATGAAGAAGACCGCCGAGGACTATCTCGGCGAGGAAGTGAAGGAAGCGGTCATCACGGTGCCCGCGTACTTCAACGACTCGCAGCGCCAGGCGACCAAGGACGCGGGCCGCATCGCGGGCCTCGACGTCAAGCGCATCATCAACGAGCCGACCGCGGCTGCGCTCGCCTTTGGTTTGGATAAACAGCTGAAGAAGGATTCGAAGATTGCCGTCTATGACCTGGGCGGCGGCACGTTCGACATCTCGATCATCGAGATCGCGGACGTCGAGGGCGAGAAGCAGTTCGAGGTGCTCTCCACCAACGGCGACACGTTCCTCGGCGGCGAGGACTTCGACCAGCGCCTCATCGACTACGTCGTCACCGAATTTAAAAAGGATCAAGGACTCGACCTGTCCAAGGACGTGCTCGCGCTCCAGCGGCTGAAGGAGTCGGCGGAGAAGGCGAAGATCGAGCTCTCGTCCTCGCAGCAGACCGAGATCAACCTGCCTTACATCACGGCGGACCAGTCCGGACCCAAGCACCTGACGATGAAGATCACGCGCGCCAAGTTCGAGTCGCTGGTGGACGAGCTCATCCAGAGGACGGTCGAGCCCTGCCGCATCGCCATCAAGGATGCCGGCGTGAAGGTCTCCGAGATCGATGACGTGATCCTGGTCGGCGGCCAGACGCGCATGCCGAAGGTGGTCGACACGGTGCGCGAGCTCTTCGGCAAGGAGCCGAGGAAAGACGTCAACCCGGATGAGGCGGTCGCCATCGGCGCCGCGATCCAGGCGGGGGTCCTTAAGGGCGACGTCAAGGACGTGCTGCTGCTCGACGTGACGCCGCTGTCGCTCGGCATCGAGACCCTCGGCGGCGTGATGACCAAGCTCATCAACAAGAACACCACCATCCCGACCAAGGCGCAGCAGGTGTTCTCGACCGCGGACGACAATCAGAACGCGGTGACGATCCACGTGCTGCAGGGCGAGCGCGACCTCGCCACCGGCAACAAGTCGCTCGGGCAGTTCAACCTCACCGACATCCCGCCCGCGCCGCGCGGCATGCCGCAGATCGAGGTGACCTTCGACATCGACGCCAACGGCATCCTGCACGTCACGGCCAAGGACAAGGCGACCGGCAAGGAGAACAAGATCAAGATCCAGGCGAGCTCGGGCCTGAACGAGGCCGAGATCCAGCGCATGGTGAAGGACGCCGAGGCGCACGCCGAGGAAGACAAGAAAGCGCTGGAACTCGTCAACGCGCGGAACTCCGCCGAGGCGCTGGTACACTCGGTGAGAAAGTCGCTCAAGGAATACGGCGACAAGATCGACGCGCCCGAGAAGGAGAAGATCGAGGCCGCGATCAAGGACGCCGAGGCCACGCTCAAGTCCGACAACAAGGGCGAGATCGAGGCGAAGGCGCAGGCGCTCGCGCAAGCCGCACAGAAGCTCGGCGAGAAGGTGTACGCCGATCAGCAAGCCAAGGCGCAAGCCGGCGCGCAGGGCGGCGCGGGCCAGGAACAGAGCCAGGGCGAGGCCGGCAAGAAGGACGACAGCAACGTGGTCGATGCCGAGTTCACCGAGGTGAAGGACAAGAAGGCGGGCTGAGGTCCTGATCGTGTAACTGCTGTATGGAAACCAAAAGCATGGCGAAGCGCGACTACTACGAAGTGCTCGGCGTCAACCGCGACGCTTCGGAAGACGAGCTGAAGAAGTCCTACCGGCGCCTCGCCATGAAATGGCATCCGGACCGCAATCCGGAGAACCCGCGCGCCGAGGACCACTTCAAGGAGGCGAAGGAAGCCTACGAGGTGCTCTGCGAGCCAGCCAAGCGCGCCGCGTACGACCAGTTCGGCCACGCCGGCGTCGACCCGCAGTCGGGCATGGGCGCGGGGCAGCCCGGCGGCTTCGGCGACATCTTCAGCGACATCTTCGGCGAAATCTTCGGCGGCGGGCGCGGCGGGCGCTCGACCGTGTTCCGCGGCGCCGACCTGCGCTACAACCTGGAGATCTCGCTCGAACAGGCCGCGCACGGCTTCGACACGAAGATCCGCATCCCGGCGATGGCGACCTGCGAGAGCTGCAAGGGCAGCGGCGCCCGTCCGGGCACCGCGCCCACCACCTGCCCCTCGTGCCGCGGCGCCGGACAAGTGCGCGTCTCGCAAGGCCCGTTCTCTATCGCGCAGACCTGCCCGCGCTGCCACGGCTCGGGCAGCATCATTCCGCATCCCTGCGCGCAGTGCGCGGGCAGCGGCCGCATCAAGCTGCAGAAGACGCTTTCGGTGAAGATCCCCTCGGGCGTAGACGAAGGCGATCGCGTGCGCCTCTCAGGCGAAGGCGAGCCGGGCGTGAACGGCGGCCCTCCGGGCGATCTCTACGTGCAGGTGCACATCAAGCCGCACCCGGTGTTCACGCGCGACCACGACGACCTGCACTGCGAGATGCCGATCTCGATCACCAGCGCCGCGCTCGGCGGCGAGATCGCGATTCCGACCCTCGACGGCTCGGCGAAGATCCGCGTCCCCGCGGAAACGCAGAGCGGCAAGACCTTCCGCCTGAAGGCCAAGGGCATCAAGGGCGTGAGGAGCCAGACGCCGGGCGATCTTTTCTGCCACGTGGTGGTGGAGACGCCGGTCAATCTCACCGAGCGCCAGCGCCAGATCCTGCGCGAGTTCGACGCCATCAGCCAGCAGGACAGCGCGCGCCACAACCCGCGCGCCAAGGGCTGGTTCGACAAGGTGAAGGAATTTTTCGAAAGCTAAGCTTTCGAAAAACGAGAGCTAGATGCCGAGCGTGCGCCGCAGGAAGGCGAGCGGTTTGCGCAGCAGGTAGTAGCCGAGCGTCACGCGCTCGGCGTAGATCTTGGCGGTGCCGCGCAGGCCGATGCGCGGCAACCCCTGCCCCGGCAGCAGCTCCGCGCGCACCACATACGCGAGCGTGCCGTCAGGCGCCAAGCTAGCCTCGTAGCTTGATCGATCGATCCTCGCTTGCAGCGGCGAGAGCGGATCCACGTGCAGCAGCAGGTTGACCTCGGAGCCGCGCTCGAGCTCCACGGCGTCCTCGGGCGGAACATAGATCGTGACGTCGATGAGCGAGGGGTCGGCGATCATCATGATGCGCTCGCCCACCTGCACCGGGCGTCCGCGCCAATCCTCCTGGCTGGAAAAGACCGCGATGCCTCCCTGCGGCGCGGTGAGCTTCGACTTCTCCAGGAGCTCCGTCAGGTAGCTGACTTCCGCCAGCTTCTCCTGAGTGCGGGCGTTGAGCACCTGCAGCTCGTAGCGGCTCGCCTCGTCGGTGAACGATTTGAAGGTCGCACGCTGCAGGTCGGCGCGCGCGATGTCGAGGGCTCGGGAGGCGAGCTCCAGGCGGTTCCTGAGGCCGGTATCGTCGAGCACCGCCAGGAGCTCCTCGGCCTTCACGATCTGGTTCGGCTTCACCACGATCTCGCGCACCGCGCCGTCGAGCGGCGAGGTCACCGGGATCGGCCTGGCGGAAGTGATCTCGGCCGGCGCGAGGACGCTCAGGCGCACCGGTATGAAGGCAGCGAGTCCGATCAGGGCGGCGGCGACCGCCAGCTGGCGCCAGGTCTTGCGGCTCTTCAGCCAGCGCTTGATGCTGCTGCGCTCGCTGCGCCAGGCCCACAGGGCGAATCCGGTCGAGCCGGCGATCCATTCGGCGACGGCGCGCTCCGCATCCGAGAGCGGCTCAGCGCGGAAGAACAGCAAGCCGCCGAGCGCGATCGCGTTCGGGCCGCGAAGCGGGCAGTGCATCAGGTGGCCCGGCAACCATTCCGCGCCGTCGGCAACAACAGGCTCCGGCAGCTCGGCGAGGGTGAACGTCTGCGGCTTCTCGAACGGGTCGGGCGTGATCGCCCGCAAGAGCCGCACCAGCCATTGCTGATAGGGGCTGTCGCCCGAGATGTCCGCGAGACCGGAGGCGGCGACGATCAGCGGGCGGGAAAAGACGTCCAGCCGCCACAGCACGGCCTGATCGAAGCGCAGCGCCTGCGAGGAGTCGTTGACGGCGCGGAAGGCGACCTCGCGGTTGGAGCTCGCGCTCTGCAGGCGGCGCTCGAGCTGCAGCAGCGCAATCGCGGGGTAAGCGTTCTCGTTCACGACGCTACGGCTTGGAGGGCGGCGCTTCGAACACCGCCGTACCCACCGTGCCGGGCAGGAGGCGCCCTTCGCCCTTTTCGATCTGCGCCTCGACCTCGAGCTGCTGGCTGACGCCGTCGACGCGCGAATTCATCTTCGAAATGCGCGCCTCGTAGACCTGCCCGGTCTCCTTGATGCTGATGCTCAGGGGCGTTCCGGTGCGCAGCCACGCGACCCACGCCGCCGGCACGAACATCTGTGCCTTGAGCGCGCTCGAGTTCACGAGGTCGATGAGCGGCTGTCCCGCAGCCACGCTTTCCGCGGGTTTCACACGCAGGCGCGCCACGTTACCGGCGAACGGGGCGTCCACCCTGCAGTAGGCGAGCTGCGATTCGCGGAAGTTCAACTGGCTGCGCGCCTTCTCGGCGGCGGCTGCGGCCACCTTGACGTCGAGCTCGCCCGCGGCGCCGAGCGCTTGCAGCCGCATGCGCGCAAGGTGCGTCTCGCGCGCCGCGCGGTGCTCCGCCGCGGCGCTATCGAGCTGGGCCTGCTGCTCGGAGCAATCGAACTCGATGAGATGGGCGCCCTTCTTGAACTGGTCGCCGAGCCCCACGGTGATGTGCCGGATCTTGCCGGCCATCTGGCTCGAGAGCGTGCTTTCCTCGACCGCCGTGATCAGCGCGGGGATTTCAGTCTTCGCCGGCGGCTTGGCGCTCGCGGGCGCGCCTTGCGGCGCGGCTGGCTGCGCGAGCGCAACGCCGAGCAACGCTGCAAGTATTGCAGCCGACATCGCCATCAGTTGCTCACGCTCAAGGCTTGCGCCGAATCCGCGCCAAGCTGCGGATCGAGCCGCAGGCCGAGTCTGCCGCCGTCGAAATCCGGAGCGGCGCGGCCATCGCCCGAAGTCCGACGCGTTTCCTTGAGCGAGCTGCGCAGGCTTTGGGCCGCCTTCAACGCAGGCCGGGTGACCCGGATCGCCGAGATTTCGCCCAGGACGCGATACGCCGCGCCTTCGCCCAGCACGCGCCACTGCTCGTCGTCCACCGGGTCGCTCAGGCTGGTCTTGAATTCCCGCAGCAGCGTGGCGCCGCGCGGGCCGGGCCGCGCGACGATGGCTACTCTCGCAGCGCGCCGTCCGTCCGTGGGCTTGTCGAGGAACAGATGCATCTGGAGCTGCACGTCGGCCGGGCGGCCAGCTGCCGCCATGCCGGCGCTCGCGAGCACGCGTTCCACCCCTTCGCGCAGCAAGGCGGCGATGCGCGGCGTGGCGCCGGCGATCTCCGCGACCGCAGCCGACGGCCGCGTAGCGGCCGCGCGCGGCGAGAAGCTCGCGCGCTCGAGCTCGCTAAAGCGCAGCTCCACGAGATCCGAGAGTTCCGCGACCGCCTTGGCCTCGTCCTCCTGCGGCACGGCGTCGTATCCCACCGAGTTGAACAGGCGCGCGATGCCGGCCTGGACATTGGCGTAGGCGAGGTCGCGATTGATGTGGCTCGCCATGGCGCGCGCCCGCGCCCGGATCAGCTCGAGCTCGTTGTCGATGCCGACCTTCTCCCCCGAAGCGAGGTGCTGCACGATGAGGTCGTCGTCGCGCGCGGCTTCGTCCCAGATCAGGAACTCGTCGGCGACCAGGGCGTAGCGCACCGCCGCGAGCCGGGTCTGTGCGAGCACCGCCATCGCCATCGCCTGGCGACGCGCCTCGTCGGCCCGTCGCTGGGCTTGTTCCGAGCGCTTCACCGCCGGAAGCGAGAACGCCTTCACCAGGTTGAAGGCCACGCTCATGCCCGCCGAGGCCCAGGTGTTATTGAGCAGGAAGCGGTTGCTGTCGTAGTTCAGCCCGGTGTCGAGGTTGATGCCCGGCAGGAGGCCGATCAGGGCCTTGCGCGCCTCGTCCGCCGAGATGCGCGCGCGGTAGCCCTCCTCGGCCATTTCCGGGCGCATCTGCAGCGCGAGGATCTCGAGCTTCTCGATGTCGGCACTGAGGTCGGGAACCTGCCGGGTGTTCCTGTCGATCGTCGCGACGCGCACCTCGGCGCCTGGCGGCGCATTGATCAGGACGGCGAGATCGATCCTCGCCTGTGCGAGATCGTTTCGCCGAAACGCGATCTGCTGACTGAGATCGAGCAGCGCGCGGCGCAGGGTGGCGGTCTGCACGGGTGGCAGGAGCTTGCGCGCCTCGATGAAGCGCGTCTTGTCGATCGCCTGGTCGACCTCCGCCAGCAAGCGATCGGCCGCCGGCAGCAGCCGCTCGGCCGCCTCCGCGCGCCACCAGGCGACGCGCACGTCGTGCAGCAGCGTCTGGACCGCCTTGCGGCGGCGCTCCACCGCAATCAGCTTCTGGTCGGAGAGCTGCCGGGCGCGGTAATAGCTGACACCGAAATCGAGGAGGTTCCAGGTGAGGCCAAGGCTCGCCGTGGTGCGCGTTCGCTCGACCGACGCGGTGGGCGTGGTCGCGATGGTGCCATCGGGGGTAAAGCCAAATCCGAAGGCGTCGTTGCTGCGCGTGCTGTAGCCGGCATTCGCGGTCAGCTTGGGCAGCAGGTCGAATTGCGCCACATCGAGCTGCGCCGCGGCGGCGGCTTCCTCCATGCGCCGCTGGCGCTGCTCGACCTGGTATTTGATGGCGCGCGCCGTCGCCTCCGCAAGGCGCAGCGGGCGCTCGATCGGCTCCTGGCCCTCGAACAGCTGGCGCTGCGCTTCGGCCGCGAGCCGCTCGCGCTGCGCGGCATCGAGCGGCCGCGTGACGATGGCGCAGCCGCCCAATAAAACGACCAGCGCCGCCGCGAGCGGCAGACCACCTAGGCGCAACATCGTGTTTCGCTGGCACATAATGAGCAGGTTCTCGTTCTTATGCTCCGCTGCGCAGACAGCGGGGCCCACGCTCGCATATTAGCGAAGGCAGGAAAAACTGCTCGGAGGCGCGTAGGAGCCGTCTTCAGCGGTCTTCGCGCGCGCGCGCGATACGCTCGAGCAGCGGATCCTTCGCCTTCGCGGCGCTGACCTGCTCGCTGAATGAAGCGGCGCCCTGCTTGTGCGGACGTGGCGCGTCGGGCGCGCCCTTGGCCGCTCCCGGGCGAGGCGGCACCGCCTCGCGAGCCGCCTCGACACGGGCCTTCTCGGCCTCGTGCTTATCGACATCCAGGCCTAGCGCGGCGCCGGCCTGGTCACCTCCTCCGGCGGCTCGCAGCGTCTCGACCTGGAGCGCGAAAAAGGCGTGTGCTTCGCGTCCCTCGGTATCCCGGGCAATCACCTCGACTTCGGTGCTGCCCTGCAGGCCCCCGGGGGGAATGCCGGCGAACTCGCCTCGCGCGCCGTCGAAGCTGAGCCAGGACGGAAGCGGCGCGCCATTGGCGAGGCGCGCCTCGAGGATCACGATGGCATGCGGGTCGGTGTGGGCGAAGGCATCCTGCGGCACCGTGAGCGAATCGTTGGCGCCGAGTAGCCGCATGTCGGGAATGCCGCGATACACGATGAGGCGCTGACCACCACCGCTGAACCTGCCGAGATCGTCCAGGTCGCTCACGCGCATGATGCCGGCCTCCCCCGGCAGCAGCCGCACGACCGGGAAGCCGCCAGCGACCGTCGAGCTGTCGGCGTCCGCGCCGGCAAAGGTGCCATCGGGCCAGCGGACCGCCGCGACCGTAGGCTGCGCCGCCAAATCCGAAGCCGGAAC
>DASXRW010000135.1:0-8044 GCA_036506355.1 Burkholderiales bacterium | reverse complement strand
TTGGTGATCAGCTGGTGGATCTGGTCGCGGTCGAAGGGCGTGATGAAGGTCTTGTGCAGGAGCGCGATGCACTCGTGCGTGATCTTGTCGGCGGCGCGCTCCGCGGCGTCGATCCTCTGCGCGTGCGCGTCGAGCTGGTCGAAGGTGCCGATCATCGCCGCCAGCTCGCGGCTGCCCTCGACGATGCGCTCGGCGTGGGCATTGAACAGATCGAAGAACTTGCCCTCGCGGGGCATCAGACGTCCGAGCATTCCTATTCCTTGATTCCGAGGCCGAGTGATTCTAGCCGCTTCACTTCGCTCGCATCGAAGCCCCAGTCGGCGAGCGCGCGGCGCCCGCACTGACCGCGCTCGGGCGGCGGCTGCGGCACCGTGGTCCCGGTGCGCGAAAAGCGCGGCGCTGGAGCAGGTTGCTCGACGTTGGCAATGTTCAAGAAAGCTGAGCGCGCCCGACTGTGTTCATGCGCCCGCGCTTCCGACCAACTGAGCACCGGCGCGAAGCAGGCGTCGGCGCCGTCGAAAATCCGGCACCACTCGTCGCGCGTCTTGCTCTTGAACGTTTCGCTCAAGCGCCGGCGCATCTCCGGCCATCTCGACCGGTCATGCTGCGCCGGCAAGTCGAGGAGCTTGAGGCGTGACGCGAGCTCGGCGAAGAACTTGTCCTCGATCGCGCCGATCGCGACGTATTTGCGGTCCGCCGTCTCGTACACGTCGTACCAGGGCGCGCCGGTGTCGAGGATGTTCGTGCCGCGCTCCTCGCTCCATTGCTGCGCGGCGAGGAAACCATGAAACATGGCGGCGAGCAGCGCCGCTCCGTCGACCATCGCCGCGTCGATCACCTGGCCGCGGCCCGAGCGCTGCGCCTCGTGCAGCGCGCAGGCCACGCCGAACGCGAGCAGCATGCCACCGCCGCCGAAATCGCCGACCAGGTTGAGCGGCGGCACCGGTGCCTGGCCCTTGCGGCCGAACGCATGCAGCACGCCGGCGAGCGCGATGTAGTTGATGTCGTGGCCCGCGCGCGGTGCGAGCGGCCCTTCCTGCCCCCAGCCGGTCATGCGCCCGTAGACGAGGCGCGGGGTTTTCTCCAGCGCTTTATCCGGGCCCAGTCCGAGGCGCTCCATGACGCCGGGACGGAAGCCTTCGATCAGTGCATCGGCCCGGGAAATGAGCTGCAGCGCCGCTCTGGCGCCAGCAGAGGATTTCAGGTCGAGCGTTACCGAGCGCTTGCCGCGCAGCATGACGTCGTACCAGCGCTCGCGCTTGAGTCCGAGGCCCGAGGCGCCTGGCCGATCGACGAGCAGCACGTCCGCTCCCATGTCGGCGAGCAGCATCCCGGCGAAGGGCGCGGGGCCGATGGCCTCGAACTCGAGGATCTTGACGCCGGCGAGCGGCCCCATCAATCGAGCGTGACGCCGAGCTGCCGGATGATCTCGCCCCAGCGCCGATCGAGCTCGCGAGCGGCGCGCGCCATCTCGGCCGGGGGCAAGGCCATCGCCTCCGATCCGCCTTTGGCGAACAAGTCCTTCACGTCGGGCTCGCCGACCGCCCGCGAGATGTGCTGATAGACCGAGTCCACGGTCGCGGGATTCATCCCGCTCGGGCCCCAGAACCAGAGGTAGCCCCACATGCCGACGTCGTAGCCGGCTTCGCGCATGGTCGGCAAGTCGGGCAGCGCCGCCTTGCGCGTTTCCGCGGCGGTGGCGATCAGCTTCACCCGGCCGCTCTTGGCGTTCGAGATCGCCGTGGTCGGCCCGTCGAAGAAAAGTTGCACCGCGCCGGTGAGGTGGTCCTTCATGGCGTCGCCGCTTCCCTTGTAGGGCACATGCACGAGGTCGATGCCGGCGAGCTTCTTGAACAGTTCGCCGTTGAGATGGGCGGTGGTGCCGCTGCCAAACGAGGCATAGTTCAGCTTGCCCGGATTCGCCTTGGCGTAGGCGACGAGCTCCTTCACCGTATTGAAGGGCGCCGACGTGTGCGCCGTCAGCACCGTCGCCGACCTTGCCCCGGTGGTGATCGGCGTGAAATGGCGGAAGGCGTCCCATGGCGCGGTCTTGTAGAGATGCGGCAGCTGCACGTGAATGGCGAACGTGTACAGGAGCACTTGACCGTCGGGCGCCGCTCTCTGCACCTCGCGGGCGCCGATGATCGAAGACCCGCCGGGCTTGTTGTCGACGATGACGGGGACGTTGAGGGCCTGGTTCATCTTCTGCGCGATGGCGCGCGCCTGGATGTCGGTCTGGCCGCCCGGCGGAAACGGCACCACGATGCGCACCGGCTTGCCCGGCACGGGAAACGGTTGCGCGTGCAGCGCGCCCGCGGTGCACGCGAGCGCGATCAGGATGGCCGCTCTCATCGCCGTTCCTCCTCCAAGGAAGCCGTAGTCTATAGTCTCCCGCATGCCGGCGCGGTTCCCCGAGCGCATCGTCTGCCTCACCGAAGAGACCACCGAAACGCTCTACCTGCTCGGCGAAGAGCGGCGCATCGTCGGCATCTCGGGCTACACGGTGCGGCCGCCGCGCGCGCGGCGCGAGAAGCCGCGCGTCTCGGCATTTCTCAGCGCCAAGAACGACGCGATCCTCGCGCTGAAGCCCGATCTGGTGCTCGGCTTTTCGGATCTGCAGGCCGACATCGCGCGCGATCTGGCGAAAGCCGGCCTGAACGTCGTGCTCTTCAACCAGCGCTCGGTGGACGAGATCCTGTCGATGGTGCTGATGCTCGCGTCCATGATCGGCGCCACCGCGCACGGCGAGGCGCTGGTGCGCGAGCTCGAAGCGAGCCTGAGCGAAGTGCGCGCCGCAGCGGCGCGCTTACGCAAGCGGCCGAAGGTGTACTTCGAGGAATGGGACGAGCCGATGATCAGCGGCATCCGCTGGGTGAGCGAGCTCGTCGAGATTGCCGGCGGCGTCGACGTCTTTTCCGAGCTCTCGCGCTCGCAGGCTGCGACTGGGCGAATCGTCAGCTCCGCTGCGGTGGTCGAGAAGGCGCCCGACGTCATGATCGCATCGTGGTGCGGCAAGAAATTCAGGCCTGAGCGAGTGCGCGAGCGCGCAGGATGGAACTCGATGCCGGCGGTGCGCGACGGCGAGCTGCACGAGGTCAAGTCGGCGGAGATCCTGCAGCCGGGACCGGCGGCGCTGACCGACGGCGTGCGGCGCCTGCAGGCGATTATTTCGGGCTGGGCTGAGCGGCGTGCACCATGAGCTGCGGGAAGGGGATCTCGATGCCGCGCTCGTCATAGGCCTGTTTCAGCCGTTTCAGGAACTCGCGCTTCACGTTCCATTGCTCGATCGCCGGCACGACCTTGAGCCGCGCACGCAGGATGACGGCGGAATCGGCCCAGCGCTCGACGCCCATGATCTCGATGTCGTCCGCGATCTTCGCTTTCCACTGGGGATCGGCGCGCAGCGCAGCGCCGACCTCGCGCATCACGCCGAGCGCCTGGTCGAGGTCGGCGCCATAGCCGACGCCGACCTCGACTGCCGCCTGCGCGAAGCCGCGCGTGCGGTTGCTCACCACCTTGATCTCGCCGTTCGGCACGAAGTGCACGTGGCCGTCGAAGTCGCGCAGCCGCACGTAGCGCAGCGTGACCTCTTCGACCAGACCGCTCTTGCCCGCGACCTCGACCACGTCGCCCTGCCGGATCTGGTCTTCGAGCAAAAGGAAGAAGCCGGTGAAGTAGTCTTTGATGAGACTTTGCGCGCCGAAGCCGATCGCGAGGCCGGCGACGCCGGCGGTGGCGAGGATCGGCGCGATCGAGATGCCGAGGGCGTCGAGCACCAGCGTGCCGGCGACGATGAAGATGATGATGGCGGCGACGTGGCGGAAAACGCGCGCCAGCGTCTCGACGCGCGTGATCTCGTCCGGGCCGGTGCGCCGGCCCATGTAGTTCCGAAAAATCCGGATGAGGCGCGCCGCAACCGCCTGGAGAACCCAGGCCAGCAGAAGAATCACGACGACGCGCAGCGCCTGCGCGCCGAATGCTTCGACTGCGCCTTCGGTCAGTGCAGCCCCAACGAGGCCTCTATGTTGCGCACCATGGCGACCAATCGCGGCCCGAGATCGTCCTCGAGCTGCCCTTTCTTCACCATGAATGCCGGCACGATGCAATTAAACGAGACGATCTCGCCGTCCACGGTGCGCCGCATCGGCACGCCGACGGCGTGCACTTCGCGGCGCAGCTCGCCGGTGGAGGCGCAGAAGCCCCGCGCGCGGATGTCCTCGAGCGACTTGTCGATCGGCGCGCGGTATTTGCGGTGCGCTTCGGGCTCCTTCACTTTCATCTGGTTGAGCACGGCTTCGCGCTCGGGCGGCGTGCAGGCGGCGAGGAAGGCGCGGCCGATCACCGAGTGCGAGATCGGCACCGAAGTGCCGATGTCGGGCAGCGTGGTGATGCCGTTGCCGCTGCGGCAGGACTCGACGTAGACCATGTTGAGGCGATCGCGCACGCCCATCGACACCGAGCCGTTGCAGTAGTCGGCGAGCTCCTTCATCAGCGGGCGCGCCACCTGCCGCACATTCATCGAGGCGAGCAGCGGGTAGCCGATCGAGAGCACCGCCGAGCCGAGCTGGTACTTGCCCAGGCGCATGTTGTGCCTGAGATAGCCCAGCTTGGTGAGGGTGTAGGTCAGGCGCGAGACCGTGGGCTTGGGCAGCCCCGTGCGCACCGAGATCTCCTTGTTGCCGAGCAGCGGCTCGAGCGGCGTGAAGCAACGCAGTACTTCGAGGCCGCGGGCGAGGGTAGTGGCAAACTGGCGGTCCCCCTCATGCTCATAGCTGAAAGTGCCGGCGGGCTGCGCGAGAGGTGCCGCGGGTTCGGGAGCGCCCATTGGATTTCGATTTCCTTCCTGATTGATTTTTTGGGGGTTGAAGCCAGGTGTTTCGCGTTTCGCTATTCTGACCAGCGGGGCCGACCTGTCAACTTAGTCATATCACATTTCACATAGCGGAACGATGCATCCTCTCTTTGATCTGACGGGAAAAGTTGCGCTGGTGACCGGCTCGACTCGCGGCATCGGCAAATCGATCGCCGAAGAGCTCGCGCGGGCCGGCGCCAGCGTCGCCATCGCGAGCCGCAAGGCCGAGGCCTGTGAAAAAGCCCGCGCCGAGCTCGCCGCACAGGGTTTCGACGTCCTGGCGCAGCCCTGCAACGTCTCGCGCAAGGAGGATTTGCAGGGCCTGGTCGACGCGACCCTCGCAAAATGGCGGCGCCTCGACATCGTGGTGGCTAACGCGGCGGCGAATCCCTACTACGGCCCGCTGACGGGCATCTCCGACGAGGTGTTCGACAAGATCATCACCAACAATGTGAAAAGCGTGCTGTGGCTCGCCACGATGACGCTGCCCGGCATGGCCGAGCGCGGCGGGGGCAGCTTTACACTCGTGGGATCGATCGGTGGGCTGCTCGCTAACACCGTGATCGGCGCCTACGGCATGTCGAAGGCGACCGGCCACCATCTGGTGCGCAATCTCGCGGCCGAGTGGGGGCCCAGGAACGTGCGCGTGAATGCGATCGCGCCGGGGCTGGTGAAGACCGAATTTGCGCGCGCGCTGTGGGAAGACGAGAAGCGGCGCCATGAGCGCATCGAGGCGACGCCGCTGCGGCGCCTCGGCGAGCCGCGCGACATCGGCGGCATCGCGGTGTTTCTCGCCTCGGACGCCGCCGCTTTCATCACCGGCCAGGTGATCGTCGCCGATGGCGGCGTCACCCTCCTCTAGCATGTTTCAAACGGTAGGTGCGGGTTACACTGGGTTAGACTTTCCGCCCGCCATGGACCTCAACTACTCCGCCGAAGAGCTCGCTTTTCGCGACGAAGTGCGCTCCTGGCTGCGCGCCAACCTGCCGCAGGACCTGCGCGAGAAAGTCGAGAACTACGCGCATCTGTCCAAGGAAGACGTAATGCGCTGGCACCGGATACTCGCGAAGCAGGGCTGGGTCGCGCCGGCGTGGCCCAAGGAATGGGGCGGCACCGGCTGGAACGTGGTGCAGCGCTACCTCTTCGACGAAGAGCTCGGGTTCGCCGGCGCGCCGCCGATCATTCCCTTCGGCATCACGATGTGCGCCGCCATCCTCTTGCGCTTCGGCACCGAGGCGCAGAAGAAGCGCTTCCTGCCGCGCATCTACAACGGCGACGATTTCTGGTGCCAGGGCTACTCGGAGCCGGGATCCGGCAGTGACCTGGCATCGCTCAAAACCAAAGCGCTGCGCCAGGGCGACCATTACGTCGTCAACGGCCAGAAGATCTGGACCACGCTCGCGCACTACGCCGACTGGATCTTCTGCCTGGTGCGCACCGATCCGGTGGCGGAGAAGCGCCAGGAGGGCATCTCGTTCCTGCTCATGGACATGAAGACCCCGGGCATCACCGTGCGGCCGCTCATCCTGATGGACGGGGCGCACGAAGTGAACGAGGTGTTCTTCGACGACGTGAAAGTGCCCGTCGAGAACCTGGTGCACGACGAAGGCAAGGGCTGGACCGTCGCCAAGTACCTGCTCGGCCACGAGCGCATGAACACCGGGCGCGTCGGCGAATCGCGCCGCCAGCTTGCGCGGCTCAAGCAGTACGCCGCGCCGATGATGAGCGATCAACGCTGGCGCGACCGCCTGTCGCGCCTCGAGGTTGAGCTCACCGCGCTCGAGATCACCAACCTGCGCTTTCTCGACCGCATGCGCCGCACCGGGCAGCCGCCGGGCGCCGACGTCTCGATGCTGAAGATCAAGGGCACCGAGATCCAGCAGGGCCTCACCGAGCTGATGATGGACGCGACTGACCCGGCGGCATCGGATCCGCTCTCGGAAGCGATCCGCAAGCGCTATCTCAGCATGCGCAAGACGACCATCTACGCCGGATCGAACGAGATCCAGCGCAACATCATCGCCAAGATGACGTTGGGACTATGAACTTCGACTACAACGAAGAACAGCAGCTGCTCGCGGACTCCGTCCGCAGGTACTTGGCGAAGAGCTACGATTTCGAGGCGCGCAGGAAAATCGTCGCCGGCCAGGGCTGGAGCGCCGACGCGTGGGCGCAGTTCGCGCAGCTGGGCCTCACCGGCCTGCCGGTATCCGCCGAGCACGGCGGCTTCGGCGGCGGTGCGGTCGACCTGATGGGCGTGATGGAAGCGTTCGGCGAAGCGCTCGTCGTCGAGCCCTATCTGCCGCTCATCCTCGCCGCGCGCCTGATCGAGCGCGGCGCCTCGCCGGCGCAAAAGGAGGCGCTGCTCCCCGGCGTCGTCGAAGGCCGCACGAAGCTTGCGCTTGCGCACAACGAGAAAGGCGCGCGCTTTGCGCTCGATGCCGCCCGTGCAGCCGCGACACGCAGCGACGGGCGCTGGAGCATCGACGGCGAAAAGTCCGCCGTGATCGGGGCGCCGACAGCCGAGCGTCTGGTCGTGAGCGCGCGGCGGGATGGCGCCATCGCGCTCTTCCTCGTCGACATTGGCAAGGTGGGTCTGCAGGCCTACCGTACGATGGACGAGCGCCTGGCGGCGGACGTCGTGCTGCGCGGCGCGGAGGCCGAGCCGATCGACGGCGGCCTCGCGTCGCTGGAAGAAGCCGTCGACTTCGGCGCCGCGCTGGTGTGCGCCGAGGCGGTCGGCGCGATGAAGTTCGCCTGCGACACGACTCTCGAGTATCTCAAGACGCGCAAGCAGTTCGGCGTGCCGATCGGCACCTTCCAGGCGCTGCAGCACCGCATCGTGGACATGTTCATCTCGCTCGAGCAGGCGCGCTCGATGGCCTGCCTCGCGGCGAGCAAGGCCGACGCGGGCGGCGATCCACGGTCGATCTGCGCGGCCAAGATCAAGATCGCCGACGCCGCGCGCCACGTCAGCCAGGAAGCGGTGCAGCTGCACGGCGGCATGGGCATGAGCGAGGAGCTCAAGGTGAGCCACGCCTTTCGCCGTCTTACGGTGCTCGCGCGCGAATTCGGCGACGCCGACCATCATCTCGCGCGCTTCGCCGCGCTATGACGAACCAGCGAGTAGTGCTCGCGAGCCGACCCGTCGGCCCGGTGGGCGAAGCGAATTTCCGCGTCGAGCAAGCCCCG
>DASXRW010000134.1:0-1592 GCA_036506355.1 Burkholderiales bacterium | reverse complement strand
GACGATCTTGTCGGTCAGCGGCTCGGCGGCGAGGAAGAACGCGCGCCGCTGCCGCGCGAAATCGGCCACGGCAAGCCCGACAGCAGACGAGAATGTCCCCATCAGCACATCGACTTTCTCCCGCGCCAAAAGCTCTTCGGCAACGCGAACCGCGTCGCCTGCATTGCCGTTATCGTCGCGCGTGATGAGCTCCAGCGGGCGGCCGAGCACACCGCCGCCGACGTTGATCTCCTCGACCGCGAGCTCCATGCCCTTCTTGTACGGCTCGAGAAAAGCCGGGAAGGTCTTGTAGCTGTTGAGCTCGCCCAGCTTGATTGGCTGTGCCATTGCCGTCATGCCCGACAGCAGCGCGGCCGCGAGCATCGCCTGCGGAAGCCTGAAAAAGGAGTTCATCTTCACCCCGTGCGTGGCGCGCTGCGGCGGCCCGACGGAGCTGCGGCCGCAGAACACGCGGACCGCGATCATAGCCGCGCTGACGGCGGTTCGGGAAGCGGATTCTCCACACCGCCGCCGCGGCTACCTCCTGCTTCTATGCTTATGCAGCCGAGACGGCTGCGGCGACCGCTACCGATAAGGTAAAATCGTACGTTTATTCGCGCTGCGGATCGCACCGCATTTCGATGCTCAAGCTCGGTTTTGGGTTCAGCTTTCGCGACCTCTATTCGACGGCCGGCCTGCAGGGGCTGGACGCGGCCTTCGTCGCCTGGCTTAGGCAAGCCGACGCGACGCTCGCCGCGCGGCTCCTCAGCGCGCGTGCCGGTCCCGATGCGCTCGGGCGGAAGGACGAATCGGAGTTCTTGATCGCGCTCGCGCCGCACCTCGAGGATTTTCTGGCGCAACTGTTCGGCGTCGAATCCGAAGTGACCGCTCTGCAGGCGGCGCAGCATGAGCTCGCGCCGCTGTTCGCCTGCAAGCGACAGGTCGTGCAACGCAAGGCGCTCAACAAGTACAAGCCCGACGACGCGGCAGGCTTCGACGGCGATGCGCTTCGCGCGGAGCTCGAGGCAAGGTTCGGCGAGCCCCTCGTCGGGCAACGCGGGGAGCTCGCGTTCGCCTCGCACGTGGGCGCTTGGGGCCGCGACGAAGCTGCGCACGCGGCCGATATCGATCTCGCGCTCCGCTACGCCGCCTGGGCGGTGCACACGCCGGCGGGCAAGGCCCGGCACAAGTCGGGCGTGTTGTTCAAGGCCCCGCGCAAGCTCGACTACTTGGGGCTCATCCCCGTCGAGCGCGAGACGCGCGGCGGCGTCGAGACGTGGCAGCTGCCGCACGAGCACCTGCGGCGTCGCGATGGTTTTGCATTGACCGATTCCGGCACCGACCTCGCCGGCGGTCTCGACCAGGCGCATTACTGCATCTGGTGTCACGAGCAGCAGAAGGACTCGTGCTCGTCGGGCCTGCATGAGAAGAAACCGGCTGATGGCAGTGCGGCACCGTTCAAGAAGTCGCCCTTCGGTGTCACGCTCGCGGGCTGTCCGCTGGAGGAGAAAATCTCCGAGTTCCACAAGCTGCGCGCCGAGGGCTGGGCGCTCGGCGCGCTGGCGGTCATCTGCGTCGACAATCCGCTGGTTGCGGCGACCGGGCATCGCATC
>DASXRW010000133.1:0-23138 GCA_036506355.1 Burkholderiales bacterium | reverse complement strand
AGATCGATCGAGCTGATCCATTCGCCGCCCGACTTGATCACGTCCTTCGAGCGGTCGGTGATCTGGATGTAGCCGTCGGGGTCGATGGTGCAGACATCGCCCGTGGGAAACCAGCCATCCTTCAGCGGATCGCCGCCCTCGCCCTTGAAGTAGCTCTTGATCACCCACGGCCCGCGCACCTGCAGGTCGCCGAAGGCCTTGCCGTCCCACGGCAGCTCCTGGCCGTCCTCGCCGACGATCCGCATGTCGACCCCGAACAGCGCGCGGCCCTGCTTGCACTGCAGCTTGGTGCGCTCCTCGCCGGACATCTTGAGGTGCTTCGCCTTGAAGGTGGTCGCCGTGCCGAGCGGGCTCATCTCGGTCATGCCCCAGGCGTGCAGCACGTTCACGCCGTACTCTTCCTGGAAGGCCCGGATCATCGTCGGCGGGCAGGCCGAGCCCCCGATGATCACGCGCTTGAGCGTGGAGAAGCGCAGCCTGTGCTCCTTCATGTAGTTCAAAAGCCCGAGCCAGACCGTCGGCACGCCGGCGCTCATCGTCACTTCCTCGGTCTCGAAGAGCTCGTGCAGGCTCTTGCCATCGAGGTGCTGCGCG
This sequence comes from Burkholderiales bacterium, assembly GCA_036506355.1. Lineage (GTDB taxonomy): Bacteria > Pseudomonadota > Gammaproteobacteria > Burkholderiales > SG8-39 > SCGC-AG-212-J23. The sequence goes on along the minus strand of DASXRW010000133.1, from coordinate 22,544 downwards.
GGGAACACCAGCTTCGCTCCGCTCAGGGCGCAGGCGTACGGCAGGCCCCAGGCGTTGACGTGGAACATCGGCACCACCGGCAGGATGACGTCGCGCGCCGAAACGCTGATCGCATCGGGCAGCGCCGAGGCGTAGGCATGGATCAGCGTCGAGCGGTGCGAATAGAGCGCGCCTTTCGGATTGCCGGTCGTGCCCGAGGTGTAGCAAAGCACCGCCGCCATGCGCTCGTCGAAGCTCGGCCACTCGTAGCGGTCGTTCTCCTTCTCCATCAGCTCTTCGTAGCAGAGCGCCCCGGCGATTTTGGGCATATGCGCCCGGTCGGTCATCGCCACCCAGTGCTTCACCGTCTTCAGCTGCGGCGCGAGCTTCTCGACCAGCGGCGCGAAGGTGATGTCGAAGAAGATCACCTTGTCCTCGGCGTGATTCGCGATATAGACAATCTGGTCGGGAAACAGCCGCGGGTTGACCGTGTGGATGATCGCGCCGCTGCCCGCCGCCGCGTAGTACACCTCGAAGTGCCGGAAGCTGTTCCACGCCAGCGTTGCGACGCGGTCCTGCTGCTGCACGCCGAGGCGCTTGAGCGCGTTGCCGAGCTTGCGCGCGCGCGCGGCCGCGTCACGGTAGTTGTAGCGGTGCATCGCGCCCTCGACCGTCTTCGAGACGATTTCGGTGGTGGCATGGTGGCGCGCCGCGTGCTTCAGCAGGTCGCTCACCAGCAGCGGCATATCCATCATCAGGCCTTGCATGCCGATCCTCCTCGATAGTTGAGGAAGAGTTTATTCCACCCCATCGCAGAGCGGGACTTCAGGCTCAACTGCCGATCCAGAAGCAAAGGAGGAGCACGGTTCCGGGGCGATCATTCCAGGGCGACGCGGTTTATTTCCTCTACATCGGCCTCCGCCAGGCTGCCCGCCGCTGCCTTGAGCCTCAGGCTGCTGAGTATCGTGTCGTAACGGGCTTGCGATAGGTCTCTCTTCGTGCTGAACAGCTCTTGCAAGGCGCTCAGCACGTCGTTGTTGATTCTTAGCCCGACGCTGTAACCCTTCCTGTTTGCCTCCAGCGCGACCTGGTTGGACTTCAAGGCGGTCTCGAATCCGGAGACGCGGCTCAAGCCGCTCATCACGCCCAGAAACGATTCGCTGGCGCTTTGCACTGCAGCGCGCCGGGCCGATTCTGCATCCTGCCGCGCACGCTCCAGGCCGGCGATCGCCTCCCGAACCCGGGAATCGATGCCGCCGCCGGCGAATAGCGGCACGGCGAGCTGTACGCCGATGGCCCAGCTCTGCACATCGCTGCCGACCAGCGTGGCGGTGCTGTTTCCCGCGCCCGTTATCGAGCGATTGGCGACGAGATCGAGGGTCGGATAGTGGCCGGCGCGCTGCTGCGTCAATTCGCGTCGCGCGATCTCGACGGCAGCCTCCTTTGCGCGGACCGCCAAGCTCTCCGTCTCTGCCCGCTCCACCCACTCTTCGATGGCGGCTGGAAACGGGACATTGAGCTGCGTCGAAGCCTTGAGGGGCGCGAGCTGCCGGGGGTGCTTGTTCGTGATCTGCCGCAGCGCACGCTTCTTGATCTCGACGGCGTGCTGCGCGGTGAGCTGCCGGGCGATGACGCCATCGTAGCGCGCCTGTGCGTCGTAAAGATCCGTGATGCTCGCCTTGCCCACGGTGAAGGATTTCTTTGCCGCCGCGAGCTGCTCGGCAAGCGCGTCCTTCAGCGCGGAAAGGAAAGCGACGTCGTCTTCGGCGGCGAGGACATCGAAGTAGGCCTGCGCCACGCGCACGATCAATTCCTGGGCGCTTTGCGCGAATTCCGCCTGCGCCGCGACAACCTGCAACTGGGCCTGCTTGTATCGCTCCCAGTTCTGCCAGCGCAAGAGCGGCTGGGTGAGGGAAACCGTGACGCCGTTGCTGTTGAACTGGCGGTTCTGCGTTTGCGCGTTTGCCACGCGCAGCCGCACGTCGGCTTCGTTCCACTGGGTGAACGCGGAGGCGTTGACCGCGGGCAGCAGGCCTGCCGTCGCCTGCGGCAGCTTCTCGCGCGTGGCGTTGAACGTCGCGCGCGCGGCGGCGAAGACGGCATCGTTCGCCAGCGCATCGCGATACACCTGCAGCAGATCGTCCGCGCGCGCAACCGACAAGACCGCGAAGAGCGCGAGGCTCAAGCCGACCAAGCGCGCAATGCGCGGCTTCACTCTCTGGCGAACACAGGACGAGCGTGCTGGCCTTTGCTGGCGAGCACGCGCCGCATCTCCTCGTCCATGAACCGCCCGCGGTGCAATTCGAGCACCCGGTTCGCCAGACCGTGCACTTCCGGACGGTGCGTGGCGAGGATGCAGGTGAGACCGAGCTCGCGGATGGTTTTGACGATCGCGACCTCGGTGTCGCGGTCGAGCTGGCTCGTGGCCTCGTCGAGCAGCACGATCTTGGGCCGGCGATACAAGGCTCGCGCGAGAAAGATGCGCTGCTTTTGCCCGCCGGAGAGCGGCGCGCCCATGTCGCCGATGAGCGTGTTGTAGCGCATCGGCATGGCGCTGATCTCGCCGTGCACCTTCGCCTGCGCGGCACAGGTCTCGATCAGCGCGAAATCCGGCTGCGTCGCGAAGAAACTAATGTTGTCGGCGATGCTGCCGGCGAAGAGGCGGTCGTCCTGCATGACGACCCCAAGGAGATCGCGGCACGCGCCAAGGCCGAGCTGCCGGTAGGACAGGCCGCCGAGCAGCACGTCGCCGCTCTGCACGGGCAAGAGGCCCAGGATCGCCTTGATGAGCGTGGTCTTGCCGCAGCCCGACGGTCCGGTGATGGCGACGATCTCGCCCGGCGCGACCTTGAAGCTGCAGCCCTCCAGGATGAAAGGCCCGCTTTCGTCGTAGCGATACTTGAGGTGGCGTACTTCCAGGCTCGGCGCGAGCTCTTCCGGCGAAGCGAGAGCCGCCTCCGAGCCGAGGTTCGGCTCCTCCTTGGCGAGCACGATGTCGGCCAGACGCGCGATCTGCACCTCGAGCAGCTTGAACTCGAAGAGCTTGTCGACCAGACCCGAGGTGCGTCTTGCGAACTGGTCGTTGTACGCGGCGAAGGCGAGCAGCATGCCGATCGAAAAGGCCTTGTTGTCGAGCACGGCGAGCGCGCCGAGACCGACGACGAGGATCGCGGCGGCGCCAAAGAGGAGGCTGCTCGCGGTGCTGAAGACGAGCTGCAGCCTCTGGCGCCGCAGCGCCGAGTTCTTCTGGTCGACCGTGAGGTTGAGCCATCGGGAAACCCGCTGCTCGGCGCCGTTGAAGATGCGGATGCTCGGCATGCCGCGCACCGTCTCCATGAACAAGGTCTGCTGGCGCGCCTCGAGCACGATCGACTCGCGGCTCGCGCGGCGCATGGCGCCGTATGAAAGCCAGCGCAGCACGGTGTAGATGAGCACGCAGACCACGCCCACCACGGCGAGCGCTTTGCTGTAGATCAGCATCATGACGAGCGCGCCGATCGCCATCAGCCCGTCGATGATCGCCTCGATGAAGCTGATGGTGAGCGTGTTCTGGATCGCGGCTATGACGTTGAAGCGGGTCAGCACGTCGCCGAGGTGGCGTTTTTCGAAGTAGATGACCGGCAGCTTGAGAAGGTGCGCGAAAACGTTGCCGAGCCACTGCAGGTTGAACGTCGTGGTGAGCACCATGATCGACCAGCCGCGCACCGCCGTGATGGCGGCCTGAATCACCAGCAGCACGAGAAACCCGGCCATGAGAGCGCAAAGCAGCTCGCGATCGCCCGCGACCAGGGCCTGATCGGTGACCCATTGGATGAAGAACGGGCCGATGAGCGTGAGCGCTTCGATGGCGATGGCGAGCCCGCCGAGCTGCAGCAGCCATTGCTCGAGGCCGACGATGCGGCCCATCATCTGCTGGAAGGTTATCTTTTCGCGCCGCGGCTGCACCCTGAAATCGGTGTTCGGAGAGAGTTCGAGCGCGACGCCGGTGAAGAGCTGCGCGAGCTCCGACAGCGGCACCTTGCGCACGCCGAGCGCCGGATCGTGGATCGTGGCGTGGTGCGGCGAAACCTCCTTCAGCACGACGAAGTGCGCCGCTTGCCAGTGCAGGATGCACGGCGTGCGCAAATAGGACAGCGCGTGCACTTCGGCGCGTATCGCCCGCGGCACGAGATTCAGCTCGGTGGCGATCTTGATGAGCCGCTCGAGCGTCGCGCCCTTGCGCGACACCGGGAAGCGTTGGCGCAGCTCAGCCACGTCGGTGAGCGCGCCGAGATAGGAGGCGACCATCGCGAGGCAGGCGAGGCCGCACTCGCCCTTTTCCACCTGGAAGAGCACGGGCAGCTCCCGGCTGAATCCGAGCTGCAGCCGCTCGAGCAGCGCCATGGCTCAATGCACCGTGCGCACGACTTCTGCGACGGTGGCGAACAGTTGGTCGAGGTGCTTCTTCTCGACGATGAGCGGGGGGCAGAAGCCAATGGCCTCGCCCAGCGCCCGCACGTAGACGCCTTTCTCCCAGCATTTTCTCGACACTTCGGCGGCGCGTGGCAGGGCGCCGGGGCGCGGGGCAAATTCGATCGCGCCGAGGAGCTGCAGGTTGCGCGCGTCGACGACGTGGCGTTCGCCGCGCAGCCTGTGTATGCCCTCCTCGAAGTCAGCGGCCATGGCAGCCGCTCGTTCGAACAGGCGCTCCTCTTCGTACGTCTCCAGCGCGCCGAAGGCGGCCGCGCAGGCGAGGGGATGGCCGGAGTAGGTGTAGCCATGAGCGAACTCGACTTCGCCGCCGGAGGACTGCATGAACGCGTCGTAGATGGCGCGCTTGACCAGCACGCCGCCCATCGGCACCGCGGCGTTCGTGATGCCCTTGGCGAACGTGATGAGGTCCGGCGTCACGCCGAAATACTGGCTGGCGAACGGCCGGCCGAGGCGCCCGAAGCCGGTGATGACCTCGTCGAAGATGAGCAGGATGCCGTGGCGGTCGCAGATCTCGCGCAGGCGCTCCAGATACCCGCGCGGAGGTATCAGCACGCCGCCCACGCCGGCGACGGGCTCGACGATGAGCGCCGCGATATTTTCGGCGCCGTGCAGCGGGATGATGCGTGCTTCGAGCTCGTCGGCCAGAGCGGCGCCTTCGGCAGGCATGCCGCGGCTGAAAGCCGAGCGCGAAAGGTCCTGCGTGTGCCGCAGATGGTCCACGCGCGGCAGCAGCGAGCCGCAATCGCGCCGGTTGGCGGGCTGGCCGCCGACGCTCGTGCCGGCGATGTTCGCGCCGTGGTAGCCGCGCTCGCGGCCGATCAGGCACTGCCGCGTGCCTTCGCCGCGGCGCCGGTGAAAGGCGAGCGCGATCTTCAGGGCGGTATCCACCGCCTCGGAGCCGGAGCAGGTGAAGAACACGCGATCGAGCCCCTTGGGCGCAAGCGCCGCGACGCGCCGCGCGAGCTCGAACGCGTGCGGGTGGCCGAGCGAATACGACGTCGCGAAGTCGAGCACGGCGCTCTGGCGCGCGATGCGCTCGGCGATGCGCGGACGGCAGTGTCCGGCGTTCACGCACCACATGGTGGCGAACGCGTCGAGCACCTCTCTGCCGTCGGCGGTCCTGAAGTACATGTCCTTCGCGCCGACGACGAGCCGCGGCCGCTCCTTGAAGGCGCGGTTCGGCGTGAAGGGCATCCAGTAGTGCTCGAGGTCTGCCGGATTCACTAGAGCTTCCCGGTAACGCTGTAGACCGGCTCGAGCACCCACTCATAGAGCTTGCGGGTATCGATCAGGATATCGACCTCGAGGTCCATGCCGTCCTGCAGCGGCACGCGCTTGCCGTAGGCCATGACGTAAGGCGCATCGAGAGCGACGAGCATCCGGTAGTACGTCTCGTCGGGCTTTCCCGCGACCGTTTTCAGCTCCTCGGCCTTCAGGGCGGTCTTCGCGATCTCGCGTACCGTTCCCGGGTACTGGCCGAACTTCTGGTACGGGTACGCCTGGTAGCGCATCAGCACTTTCTGGCCGACCTCGACGAATCCCACGGCACGGCTCGGCACGTATAGGGTCGCCTCGAGCGCGGCGTCCTCGGGCAGGATGCCCACCATGGGCTGGGCGGGCGTCACGGTCTGTCCGACCTCCGCGACCACCGCGGTGACCGTTCCGCCCTGCAGCGCCACGACCGACATCTCGCGTTTCGCTTCGGTGTCGAGGATCTCCTGCTCGACGCCGGCGATGTTGCGCTCGATCGCGAGCAGCGTATTGCTCGCCTTGAACGGCAGATTGGCGAGATCCATCCTGAGAAAATTCAGCTCGCGCTGCGTCGAGATCTCGGCGCGCTTGAGGTTTTCGAGCTTGCCCTGCTGCTCGAGGAGATCCTGCTCCTTCTCGTCGAGCTGCATTTGCGACACGAAGTTGTCCTGCACCAGCTCGCGAAAGCGCGCGACGATGTCCGTCGCGACACGCAGCTTTCTGTCCTGCGTGAGGATTTCACGCCGAATTTGCGCGCGCTCGGCCTCGAGGTCGGCGATCTTCTGCACGAGCTGGCGCTCTTCCACCCTGAGGATCTGGGCCTGCTGGCGCAGCTCGCTGCCGAGCTTCAGCTTTCGCGCGCGGATCTGCCGCAGGATTTCCGCCTGGGTGTCGCCGTTGATCAGCGTATTTCGCTCGACCGAGACCAGATAGAGCGTCTGTCCAGTCGCGACACGCTCGCCCTCCTCGACGAGGCGCCGCACCACGATCCCGCTCACCTGGGCATAGACCTTGATCAGCCCCTTATTCAGGGCAAGCTGGCCCGTGACGCGCTCCTTGCGCGTGTAGTCGACGAAGAACAGGAACGCCGCGATGCTCGCGGTAATGGCGACGGCCATGAGCGTCAGGAGCCGCAGCGACACCGGACGCACGAGAAGAATGTCGCCGAGCCATTTCTGGCGGCGCGAGAAAACCACTTCTTCGCGGAACAGGTCGCTCATCGTCGCTTGGCCGCAAGGCGCTTATGCCCTTTCAGGCACGCGCTGCGCCGAGGCCGGCGCGCGAACGGGCTCGATGCCGTTCTCGCCGTAGCTGAAATCCCAGCATTTCTGCGGGTTGAAGCCCGCCGGCGAAGGCCCCGAGTAGATGGCGTGCTCGCAGGTGGCCGGCGAAAAGAGGTGCTGCCGGCCGGCGTCGAGGATCAGGATGCGCTCGGGCGTGACGCCATTGGGCGCCGCATACACGATGCGTTTGGTGTGCGGGTCGACGAGAAGCTTGACCACCATGGTTTCCTCCCTGAGGCAAAGAGTCAGTGGACGAGCCTGCTTTTGAACGCGAGGCAAATGCGCACCGCGGGACAGGTGCGCGAAACGGCGCGCGCCGCGTGCAGGTACTCGCCGGGGATCACCGCGACGCGGCCGGGCCGCGGCGAGATGGAGAAAAACGTGTCGCCCGCCTGGTCGAAGAGATCGAGCTCTCCGGCCCACGCGGTCTTCCAGTGCGGGTTGAGGTAAACGACGGCGGTGTAGTTGTCGATCTGGTCCTTCTCGACGTCGCGGTGCGGGTAGCCCTCGACGCCATAGGTGTGCGCGTTGGCGTAGCAGCGCAGCAGGATCTGACCGTGCAACGGCCCCGCGCGCAGCGCATCCCATATGTCGGTGAGCGGCTTGTACTCGGGCTTCGCGCGCAGCTTGTGCTCCATGTCGTCCTGGTTGCGCAAGCCCGCCTCGAGGAAATCGTAATTCCAGTGCGTGAAGGGGTCGTTCACGCCCTGCGGCCAGCCGTATTTCCAGCGGATTTCGGTGGCGAAGTAGTCCTGCACGGCGCCGAGCAGTTGCGGCGGGAGCAATTTGTCGAAGACCTGGATCGATTTCGTCATCGCTCGACTCCTTACGTTTCAGAGCAGCCTTTGCGGTTCCCGGACCATGATGCTCACCGCCTCGGTGCGCGATGAAATGCCGAGCGCGGCAAACGCCGCGTGCAAATGCTGCTTCACGGTGCTCTCGCACACGGCGAGCTCCTCGGCGATCTGCCGGTTGTGGTAGCCCTTGGCGACCAGGCGCAGCACATCGGTCTGGCGCTGCGTGAGAAGCTGGGCGCGTCCGCGCGAGCGCGGCGCAGCGAGCGCACTTCGCGCGACGCCCAGTCGTGCCTGCAGCGCTTCGGGCGGAATGTAGGTGCCGCCGTCGAGCACGAGCCGGATGGCCGCGATCATGACCTTGGCGCTGGAGGTCTTTGGAATGAAGCCTCTCGCCCCGGCATCCAGCGCCGCGTTGATGCAAGCCGAGTGGTTGACGTCCGATATCACTACGACCATCAGATGCGGAAACGCATCCCTGAAGCGCGTCAACGCTTCGATGTCCGCGCAGCCTGGAAGGCCGAGGTCGAGCAGGACGAGTTGCAGGCCGGGCAGTTCGCGCGCACGCCGCACGGCGTCGTCCAGGTTCTCCGCGGTGTGCAGCCTTGCTTCGCTCACCACGCTGCGGACCGTGACGCCCATCGCCTCATGGATGATGGGATGATCATCAACGAGCAAGACGTCCATGGGACCTGGTTCTAGCACGGCGCGGCTGGCGCGATCTACATCCAAACGGCCAGCACTAAGTACCGAACTGCCGGTACGAAAGTACCGCGGCACTCACGACGCCTGATTTGCGTTCTAGAACTTCCGGCCGGCCGGTTTAGAACATTCGCTGAATTGCGTTTCGACCCTGCGTCGCTAGCATGTTCATCGCCTTCTCAGAGGAGAGCGACCCATGTCGGAACAGCAAAAGCCATTGATTGCCGATCACCGCGGGTACTGGGGCTATCGAGAGCTGACTGAAGAGGAGCTCAAGCGCGTCGGCGGGAGCGGCTGCGGATGCGGCTGCGGTTGCGGCTGCGGATGCGGCGAGGGCGATGACACGAGCGCTGAGACCGACGTGTCGCAAGCGCCAGCAACCAACTGTGAAACCGACGAGGAAACCGGCCGGGTGACCTGCACGATCGCCCCCTCGCCGTCGGCGCCCGAGGACGATTTCGTGCCCGGGACGAACGTCGGCTGCGACGGCGACGTCTGCACTGTGTGAACTCGCGGTAACCTGCGCTCTGCGAACACGCAGCGCAGGTTCAAGGTGGCAAGACTCGGTGCAATCAAAGGGCCTCTAGCGACGGCTGCAGCGGCGCTTTGCCTGGCCGCGAGTCTTTATCCACCCGGCGTTGCCCACGGCGAGGCGCAAGCCAGGGTCATTGCCGAGCGCCTGACCCTGAATTTTTTCCCTTGCGCTGAGCGTGTGTGGCCGGGCGTGCCATGGGAAACGCTGGCCTTCGTCTTCCACGAGCCCCACTCCGGTGGAGCGACGTTGATCGCGCGAAAGCGCGGCGACGATCGCTGGGCGATCGAGCCGCTGGCCGCAGAACGCCTCGGCGCCATCCATCCAAGCGCATTGAAGGCGTCCTTTGCGCTCATCGAGCTCGATGGCAGGAGGACTCTGCTCACACGGATTGATGCGCGAGCGAATGAAGACGAAGCGCAACGCGCAACCGAAGTCGCCCTGCACGAAGCGTTCCACAAGATCGGCCAGAGACATTTCAGGAGCGCCGACAACGTATTCCGAGGCCCCCAGCTCCCGGCGAATGTGGAAGTTCGCGCCATGCGCCGGATGCTCGCCGAAAGGCTGCTGTTCGAGGACGCCGGCGCAATCCCGAAGGCGGCCTATTGGCACAAGCGCTATGTGTCCAGCGACCCGAGCCGCGGACAGACCACCAGCGCGCTGGATCGAATCGAAGGAAGCGCGGAATTTGTCGGCATCCTGGGAACGGCTTTGGCCGAGCTCGGTTGCACGGCCCCGACGCACAAAATACATGAACGCGCTTTGCAGTACGTCAGCGCAAAATGGACCGCGCGCTACGACCGCTTGTTTGATTCGTTCCCTGATGTCGAGTCCTACGTGATCGGCGCGGCAGCGAGCCTGCGGCTCGATATGAAAAACGCGCCTCGATGGAGAGATGAAGTCGCGAGCGGCCGTACACCTGCCGAGCTGCTGCTCGAACAGATTGAACCGGCGAACGACGTCGAGGATGCCGCCACCGTGGCGAGGCTGCGCAAGAGCTATGACTCGTTAAATCGACGCTACGCGCAGCGCCTGAGCGACTTGGCTTCTCGCGCGGCGGCATCGCCGGCACCCCGCATCGGCATCGGCTCGGGCGGCCATAGCGGCGCCTATCAGCCTACGCAGGGCTTCTTCCTGGTCCAGGTCGGCGAACGCGTCAAGCAAGCCGCGCTCGGCGTCAACGGCTCATTCTCATTCGACGACGGCGCGCTCAGCGCCGAGTTGCTGCGTGCCGATGTCCTGCTCAACGAATCGACGCCTTGCTCCGCTCAGCCGCGATGGGTCCTGCTGCCGGATAAGGACGTCGCCGTTGCCGCCTTTTTCGAGGGCACGGTGCTCGCGCGCACTTTTCAGCTGAAGTCCTCCCGTGGTTGGCGCGTCGTTGGCTCGCCGCCGGATCTTTGGATTTGCATCCCCTGAGCGAGCTGCTGGACCTCTCGGTTCTACAACCCTTGGCCGGCTGACCCGCTGCCGGTCTAGAACATTTGCTCAATTGTCTTTGCGAAGCGCGCCGCTAGCATTTGATCGCGCGTGCGGACGCACGCGACAACAGACCGCTTCCACATAGGAGACAGGCATGAGAAAGATTCGCTGGGTTCTGGCGCACGAACCGATCGAGCTCTTCTTGCGCGCGGCGAAGCGCTTCACGCAGGAGGTGAACGGGCGCGCGGCGGGCGAGCTGGACATCGAATGCATGACGCTTTGCGAGTACGCCGAGCGCTACAACGGCGGCAACAAGGTCACCAAGCACGATCTGCTCGACCTCATGGAGTCGGGCGCGATCGAGATGAGCCAGATGTACACGACGTGGCTCGGCGAGCGCTATAGCAGCGACCTGCGCGTTCTCGACCTGCCGTTCCTCTTCCGCGACCACGATCACGCGGCCGCGGTGCTCGACGGCGAGATCGGCGCGGGACTGCTCGCCGGCCTGGAGAAGAGCGGCGTCAAGGGCCTCGCTTTCACCTACAGCGGCGGCTTCCGCATGATCCCCGCCGTCAAGGCCATCAACAGAGTCGCCGACTTCGACGGCCTGCGTATCCGCAGTAACCGCAGCCCCGTAGCGGTCGACACGCTGAAGGCGCTCGGCGCCGAACCGGTGGTGATGGAGCTGGAAGACATTTCGGCCGCGGTGCAAAGCGGCGACATCGTCGGCGGCGAGAGCACCTATCCGCGCTTCTACGGCCTGAAGCAGAACGAGGTGTGCGACTTCATCAACGACACGGGGCACAGCCTGTTCCTCACCTCGATCATCACGAGCCACCAGTTCTGGGATTCGCTCGAGCCGCGCCTGCAGGCCATCATCCGCAGCGCCGCGGCGAATGCCGCCCGCTTCGAGCGCGTCGAGTCCGTGGAGGACATCGCGCTCGTGCAACAGCGCTGCCACGACGAAGGCATCGCGGTGATCAAGCTGCCCGCGGAGGAGCTCGCCAAGTTCAAGGCCGCGACGGCTTGCGTGTACGAGAAGTACGAGTCGCAGTTCGGGGGCCTGGTTGTCCGCATTCAGCAGACGCATTAGGTTCAGCGAAGGCCGCTTGCGCAGCGTCACCAAGGTCGTCACCTGGCGAATCCTGGTGACGCTGACCAACTTCGCCGGCGGGCTGCTCGCCTCCGGCGACTGGCGCGTGGGGCTCGGCGTGGCCGGCTTCGCGCTCGTGGTGAACAGCATCCTGTACTGGCTGCACGAGCGCTGCTGGAACGCCGTGCCCTGGAACAAGTACGCCACCTCGAGTGCCTAGTTCCATGCCCGGGCTCGCAGAGCTGCCGCGCTACTTCCCCCGCGATCGCGCCGAGCCGTGCTATGCGCTTTACGCGACGGCGATCGACCGGTTCGTGCTGGTGGACCGGCACGACCTGTCGATCCTCGTGCGCGCGGCCATGCTCTTCTCGTCGAAGCTAGTCACGGTCGTCTGCGTCTACGACAGCAAGGCAAACCCGGTGCTCTCGAACGAGACCTGCCTCGACTGGGCACCCGTGCATCGCGTCTCGCAGGCCAATAGCCGCGTCCCCACGGTGCTTATGCTCGAAGGCGCGGGCGCCATCGTCGAGAAAGGGCCGGTGCCTTCGGTCGGCGCCGAGATGCTCGAGCGTGCGCAGCGCTATCTGCTGTTCAGCCTGCAGGTGCTCTACGCGCAATTCATGGCCAACGCCAAATCCGGCCATGCCGACATCCGCATGTTCCGCGGCCTGATGCCGGAGCTCGAAACGCTGCCGGGCGCGCCGCTCGCGAGCCAGCCGCAGCTCTTCGCCGCCGACGTGCGCGATCAGAAGATCGAGGACATCCTCTACTACGCCGACTCGCTCGAACAGGCGAGAAGCGAGATCGACACGCTGCTCGCCAACCGCGAGGAGCCCAAGCTGCCCGGCTCGCCGGTGTCGTATCAAACCGTGTTCAACGAATTCCTTTACGGCCAGGCGACGGTGCCCGCGTGATCAACACGAAGGCGTTCTACCTCACCATCGTGCGAGACCGCATGCTGCGGGTGGGCGGCGACCTGTATTCGCGCCTGGCCAGGGACGGCCGCAACTGGGTGGATCTCAGCGTGCGCTTTCACGCCAGCGATTTCACCGCGCGCCGCGGCGACTGGGTCGCGCCCTGGCCGATGGCGCAGGAGCCGACCTATGCGATGCCGGCCTATGACGCGGGCTTTCGCAAGAGCTTTGCGCAGGTCTCGGACGAGCGCGCGCTGCAAGTGCGCGAGCTGATGCACAACAGCGGCCGGAAAGTTGCGCTCTACTACTCCGGCGGATTGGACAGCACCGTCGCCGCCGTCGCGCTGCTCAAGAACCTGAGCGCGGAGGAGCTCGGCAATGTCGTCATCTGCACGAGCGTCGACGGCATCATGGAAAGCCCCGGCTTCTACCGCCGCCGCCTGCGCGGCAGGGTGCGCATCCTCGATTCCGCGCGCAGCCGCTACGACGATCTCATCGCGCGCGGCTATTACACGATCACCGCCGACACCGGCGACAGCATCTTCGGCACCGAGCAGATGACGCAGCTCCTCTTCTCCTACGGGGAGCTCGTCGACAAGCTGCCGCACGATGCGCGCTTGCGGCTGCGCCAGCTCTGCGACGATCCGGCGATCGGCGAGCAGCCGTATGAGCGCTTCGCCGATCTCATCATCTCCTACCTCGGCATCGAGCGAAACCCGGCGCTCGGCCGCTGGTTCTACGAAAAGCTCGTGCGCAACATCAGCACGAGCGGCGTGCCGGTCTACAGCCTGCACGACTTCTTCTGGTGGTTCATCTTCAACGTGAAGTACCTGCACTGCGCGCTGCGCGCGGCGCTCTTCTACTATCGCGGCGACGACCTGAAGGCGGCGATCCAGCAGAACATCATCAACTGGTACAACACCGCGGACTACCAGCGCTGGAGCATGGTCAACAACAACAACGGCCAGAAGATCCGCAACAATCTCTCCACGACCTACAAGTGGGCCGCGCGCCAGTACATCTACGAGTTCGACCGCGATGACTGGTATCTCAACTTCAAGCTGAAGCTCGGCTCCTTCCAGCTTCTGCTCCGCAGCAACATCCGGCAGCACCGCAAGATCTTCGGCCTGGACACCGATTACCGCCTGCATACGTTTGCCGAAGTCAACGTGCGCCGCGCGGTGGCGGAGCGGCTGCGCATTTACGACGAGCAGGCCTTCGATCCGGTGCGCGTACGGCTTGCCAGGAGCTCGGCAGCGAGGAGCTCAAGCACGTCGGCGGCAGCGGCGCCGGTCCTAGCTGCTTGAGCATTGCAGAAGGGCAGTGAAGTCCGCGGGCGATGCTGGTCGTGCGCTGCTGTCGACATCGGCTTTTTCGAATGACGTCTTTGTCATGCGCAAAAATCGGTGGATACTTTCCGCTCCGACAATGATCGTGTGCTGCGACGAGTCGTTCGTCCGACCATCGAATACTCCACGCGCGACCCCGATCACTTGTCCCGTTTCATCGAGCACCGGGGCCCCGCTCTGACCGGGGTAGATTGGAACGGACGTTTGGTACCAAGGGACGTTCCCGCCCGCGGGGCTGGCGTCGAGAATCGTGCCGGCCGAGCTTAGAGGCCGGCGAACGGTGGTGCGCTTAAGCGCATAACCCACCACCGTGATAGGAATGCCGGGCTTGGGCCTTAGTTGACCGGCAAATCGCGCGACACTCGAGCGCCTGAGGCCCGTTTGCACGGTGGCGAGATCGGCGCCAAAGTCAACGTTCAGCACCGCGCCTTCAACCGGGCTATCGCCGTCGAAGACGACAAGCTGCGGGCACAGATAGGCAACGTGCGCATTGGTAAGCAGCGTTCCCGTTGCATTCACGAAGAAGCCCGTGCCCGTCCACAAAACGCGCACCGGGCCGGTGGAGCCGCCATCCACCCTCGCAAGGTGCGGACGCCACGCCGCTACGGCGGCTCTGGCGCGCTCACGTTCCGCTTCAGTGAGAAAGTTCGCCATGGCCCCCGCAAGGATGAGCGCCGTTTCGCGCAGCTGTCCGTCCATTCGATCGGCGGCGAGGGACGCCCATTGATAGGCCGCAAAGCGATCAACCGGTAGCTCGGTTCCTCGGTGCAGCAGCATGGCCAGCGCCATTTGTGCGACGGGATGTCCCTGGTCGGCGGCCTTGCGGTACCACTCTGCAGCGGTTGCATCCGGCTTCACCGGGTGGCCGGCCTGATACATCTGCGCAATCATGTACTGAGCACGTGCGTCGCCGGCCTGCGCTGCGCGCAGCAGTACAGGATAGGCAGCGGCGTATTCTTTCTTGTTATAGAGCTGGGCACCGTCTAAGTAGTCCGACCAAACGTCTGCCTGAGCAAGCGCTACGCTCGCAGCGACGAGGAACAGGGCGGCCGCTATTCTCACCAGCCGTCGCCTCCGCAGATTGAGCACAACGCCGACGAAGGATCGAGGGGAACGCCATAACGGCGCGCACGTATCGCGAGTTGCGCTGGCGTTGCGGACTTGCTTGACCTCAAGCTGCTCGATGGAGATTACTGTCACTTGGCGCGCTGTCGGCAGCATAGGATGAAAGCGGCGCGCACGGCAAGCACGCCGCTCTTGTCGGAGCATAAGGCGCCAGCCCGAGGGAAGCGCGACAAGCCTTCCAAGTTCAATCAGCCGCCTGGAGGACTACGCCGTCAACCGCGGGCTGCGCCGGTCCATCTGTTGTTGGGTCAAGGTTGTGGAGTTATTTCTCTATCAAGCGTATTTATATAGTTCTGCAGCTGCTGTTCGTAATTCGTCAACGACTGCACGTACCCCTCCATGGTGACGGAGTACGCCACTGCATAAGCGACCGCCAGATCAGCATCGGTAGCGATCGGACCGTCAGCCTCGTAGCCGGTGTCAGCGCTCGTGTCAGTGCTCGTGTCAGCGCTCGCGTCAGCACTCGCGTCAGCGCTCGCGTCAGCGCCCCCGCCGCCGCATCCGCAGCCACATCCGCCGCCACACCCACTGCCAGCGACGCGCTTGAGTTCCTTTTCAGTCAGCTCTCGGTAACCCCAATACCCGCGGTTCTCAGCTATCAAGTCCGTTTGCTTCTCTGGCATTGCTCTCTCCTTTGAAGTAGGCGCCATAGGTGACAGCAGTCGTGACGCAAAGCGTTGGCGGCTCGATGTGCGGGGGAATGCCGCAGATGGCTATGGCAACGGGCCGCCACGCGCGATCAAATGCTACCGACACATCTTGCAAACGCAATTGAGCGAAGGTTCTAGACCACTGCCGGATCAGCCGGCCAGGGGTTATAGAACTCGCTCGCTGCGGCGAGTCGCCCGCGATCAGCGACCGTACTTGATGGCTACAAAAATGCCGAGCGCGATTCCGGTGCAGCGGAAATCGCATCGAGCTGGTTAGCGCGCAGGCCTCGCCCCAGCCAGTGGCGGAAAGGGCCTGGGCGGTCGAAATTCGGAGCTGGGCGCCAGCGACCGATTGTGGCCGCCGGCGCAGCTGCTGCTTATTGGCTGGACATCACCTCGCCGAAGAGCTCCCACTGTCTTCCGTTGAAGCGCTGCAACTGCACCGCTTCGAGCGGCGCGTAGTCGTTCGGGCCCGTGGTGATGGTGATGCCCGGCAGCAGCGTGTCGACGCGGAAGCCCTTCATGTTCGCCGCCTGGCGCATCACGTTCTCGCGCGTCAGGTCGTCGCCGCACTGCTTGATCACCTGCGCGAGCGTCGCGCCGACGGTGTAGCCGTAGACGTTGAAGCTGTCGGCCATGTCGCCCTCCGGGTAGTACTTCTTCATGAAGGCGCGCCACTGCTCCATCGCCGGGTCTTTCGCCCAGCGCGCGTCGGTGTTGTCCTTGAGATAGGCGGCGGTGATGAGGCCAACCGATTTCTCGAGGCCCGCCGGCGTGAGCACCGAGCCGACCGAGAGCGAGACGTTGTTGAGGTAATGCACCGGCTTCCAGCCCAGGTCGTAGGCCTTGCGAATCGCCTGAGCGGCGAACTTCGGCGTGGTGATGTTGAAGAACACATTGGCGCCCGAAGCCTGCAGCTGCACCATCTGCGAGTCGATCGTCGGATCGCTCACCTCGTAGGACGCCTTCGCCACGATCAGCGATTTCTTGTCGCCGAGGCCGTCCTCGAGCCCCTTCAGGTAGTCCTTGCCGTAGTCGTCGTTCTGGTAGAGCACCGCGATCTTGGCGTCGGGCTTGGTGGCAAGAATGTGCTTGGCGTAGATGCGGCCCTCGGTCTGGTAGTTCGGCTGCCAGCCCATGGTCCACTTGAAGTTCTTCGGGTCGTTCCACTTGGTGGCGCCGGTGGCGACGTGAAGCTGCGGCACCTTCTGCATGTTCATGTACTTCTGGATCGCGGTGTTGGACGGCGTGCCCAGCGTCTGGAAGAGGAGCAGCACCTGGTCCTGCTCGACCAGCTTCCGCGCCATCTCGACGGTCTTCGGCGGACTGTACGAGTCGTCGTAGCTGACGAAGTTGATCTTGCGGCCGTTGATGCCGCCCTGGTCGTTCAGCATGCGGAAATACGCGGCGATCGACTTGCCGATGGTGCCGTAGGCGGAGGCCGGCCCGCTGTACGGGTTGGTATTGCCGATCTTGATCTCCTTGTCGGTCGCGCCCGTGTCGTATTTCTTTTGCGCCGCTGCCGGCGACGCCAGCGCTGCGGCCATCAGTCCGACGATCAATGCTTTCATGGTGCTTTTCTCCTCGCTGTAAGCAGGCGCAGCGCGCCTGCGACGCCGGTTGGCATCAGGTAGACGAAACCGATCATGAACACGCCGAAGATCGCCCAGGGGGCGGCCTTCGAAATCTCGTCGGCGATGTTCGGCACGAACTGGATGAAGAGCGCGCCGTAGAGCGCGCCGGAAATCGACGCGAGTCCCCCGACCACGATGCCGACCAAGAAAACGATCGAAAGAAAAATGTTGAAGCTGTCGGGCGCGACGAACTGCACCGCCACCGCGCCGAGCGCGCCGGCGATGCCGGTGTACATCGCCGAGACACCGAAAGCGAGCGACTTATAGAGCGCGTTATGGATACCCATGGCCTCCGCCGCGATGTGCTGGTCGCGGATCGCTACGAGCGCGCGCCCGATGCGTCCGCGCAGCAGATTCCACCCGAGGATAAACATCACGGCGGTAATCGCCAAGGTAAAGAAGTACAGCCAGCGGTCGGGATTGAGCGGCAGGCCCGCATCGACCAGAAAGGCAGGCGGCGCCGGCTTGGCGATGACGATCCCCTGCACCCCCCCGGTCCACTTTTCGAGCGCGTGGTATTTCAGGAGCTGCGGCATTGCAACACCGAGGGCAAACGTGGCGAGCGCCAGGTACAGGCCCTCGAGGCGCAGTGCCGGCAAGCCGAACAGGAACCCCGCCACCAGGCAAACGGCGCCCGCCACCGGCAAGGTAGCCCAGTAAGGGACACCGAACCGGTCCATCAATATCGCGGTGCAATAGGCACCGAGCGCGTAGAAGGCGCCGTGCCCGAGCGAGATTTGCCCGTTGTACCCGGTCAGGATGTTGAGCCCGAGCAGCGCGATCGCGTAGACCAGCACCAGCGTGCACTGGAACGTGCGGTAGTTGCTGACGATGAAGGGCAGCGCGCACGCGACAACGAGCACTACCGCCCAAAAAGCAGGGACAGACCACGTTTTTTTCCAGCGGGTCTGCGCTTCGGGAAAAACCTGGTCTTTCATACGCGCGTCACCTGAACGCGGCCGAAGAAGCCCGAGGGCTTCACCAGCAGCACGCCGATGATGATCACCAGCGCGACCGAAAGCTTGAGCTCGTTGCCGATGACGAAGGCGCCGAGCACGTTCTCGAGCACGCCGACCAGGAAGCCGCCGACCACCGCGCCGGCCGGGTTGTCGATGCCGCCGACGAGCGCCGCGGCGAAGGCGTAGAGCAGCACGCCGCCCATCATGTTCGGATCGAGGTAGACGATCGGCGCCACCATCATGCCCGCCACCGCGCCCACGGCCGCGGCGAGCCCCCAGCCGAGCGCCAGCATCCAGCCGACGCGGATGCCGACGAGGCGGCTCGACTCCGGGTTCTGCGCCGCCGCGCGCATGGCGAGCCCGAGCGGCGTGAAGCGGAAAAATGCATACAGGAGCGCGAGTACCACCATGGTGACGGCGATGGCGCCCAGCTCGTGCGACGAAAGGTAGCGATTTCCGAAGAGCGGTTGCGCGGGGAACGGGCTGGGGAAGGTCTTGATCGTGTAGCTGTAGATCCAGCCGGTCACGCTGTTCAGGATCAGGAGCAGCGCGATGAACACCACGACCACCGCGAGCACCGGCGCCTGCTCGACCGGGCGGATGACGACGCGCTCGATCAGCACACCGAGCACGAACGCAAACGCGACCGTGAGGCAGAACGCGGCCCAGTACGGCATGCCGGCGTTGACCAGCGACCAGGCGATGTAGGTGGTGAACATCGCCATCTCGCCCTGAGCGAAGTTAACGAGATGCGTAGCCTGATAGATCATCACCAGCGCGAGCGCGAGGCTCGCGTAGATGCCGCCGGTGGCGAGCCCCGCTAATACCTGGTGAAGGAGCGCTTCCATCAGTAGCCGAGGTATGAGCGCCGCACGGCGTCATCCCGTTTTAGCTCGGCCGCGGCGCCCGCGAGCACCACGCGCCCGGTCTCGATGACGCAGGCGCGATCGGCGAGATCGAGCGCCATGGCGGCGTTCTGCTCGACGAGCAGCATGCTGACGCGCTCCTCGGCGTTGATCGCGCGCAGGATGCCGAACAGCTCCTTGACGACCAGCGGCGCGAGGCCGAACGAGGGCTCGTCGAGCAGCATCAGCTTCGGCGCCAGCATCAGCGCCCGCGACACCGCGAGCATCTGCTGCTCGCCGCCCGAGAGCGTGCCCGCCTGCTGGTGCGAACGTTCCTTCAGCCGCGGGAAGTACCCGTACACGCGCTCGAGATCGCGCGCGACCGCTGCGCGGTCCCTGCGCACATAGGCACCGAGGCGCAGATTTTCTTCCGTCGTGAGATGCAGGAAGGTGCCGCGGCCATCGGGCACGTGCGCGATGCCGAGGCGCGCGATCTCTTCCGTTTTCCTGCCCTGAATCGGCTTGCCTGCGAAGCGGATGGCGCCCTCGGTGCGCACCATGCCGCAGATTGCGCGCAGCGTAGTCGTCTTGCCGGCGCCGTTCGCGCCGAGAAGCGCGGTGATCGAGTTTTCCTCCATCGCAAAATCGATGCCGTGGAGCACGCGGGTCGCGCCGTACGCGGCGCGCAATCCCGCGAGCTCGAGAAGCTTGCTCAAACCGCAGTGCCCAGATAAGCGCGCACCAGCTCGGGATGCTCGCGCACCTCGGCGGGCGTGCCCTCGGCGATGCGCTTGCCGAAGTTGAGCGCCACCACCCAGTCGGAAAGACTCATCAAGAGCTGCATGTGGTGTTCCACCACCAAAATGGTGAGCTGCAGGCGCTCACGCAGCCCGCGGATCAATGCGCCGATCGCGCCGACTTCCTCGTGGTTCAAGCCGCTCGCCGGCTCGTCGAGCAGCAGGAGCTTCGGCTGCGCGGCGAGCGCGCGCGCCAGCTCGACGCGTTTTTGCGTACCGAACGGCAGCTCGGCGACGCGCGTGTCGGCAAAGCGCTCAAGATCCAGCAGTGCAAGCAGCTCACGCGCGCGATCTCGGGCAGCGGCATCGGAATGAACGGCATAAGGCAGGCGCAGCGCGTTGGCGAAGAAGCCGCCGCGCGAGCGGCAGTGGCGCCCGACCATCACGTTGTCCAGCACGCTCATGGTGCGGAAGAGCGCCAGGTTCTGGAACGTGCGCCCGATGCCCAGCCCGGCGACGCGATGCCGCGGCACCGCGAGCAGCGAGGCGCCGTCGAACGCGATATCGCCGCGATCGCAATCGTAGAGCCGCGAGATGCAGTTGAAGAGCGTCGTCTTGCCGGCGCCGTTGGGGCCGATCAGCCCGACGATGCGCCCGGGCGCGACGTCGAAGGACACTCCGTCGAGGGCGACGATGCCCCCGAAGCGCACGGCCACGTCCTGTACGCGCAGCAGCGCCTGCCTCGCTTCGGCGACCAAGGGTGCCCCCTCCTTGCTTTTAATTTTACCGAGTTAGAATCAGGCCCCCCGGAACCCCCAGGAAAAAGCGCCCTTTAATGAGCGAAGTCGCGCCATACACCGTCCGCGACGGCGTAGCCGTCATCACGATGAACAATCCGCCGGTGAACGGCCTCGGCAACGCGCTGCGCGCCGGCATCCTGCAAGGTCTCGAGCGCGCGGCGGCCGATGCGCAGGTGAAGGCCGTGGTGCTGATCGGCGCCGGAAAGAGCTTCTCGGGCGGCGCCGACATCCGCGAGTTCGGCAAACCGCGCGAGAAGCCCGACCTGGCGGACGTCAACGACGCGCAGGATGCGATGCAGAAGCCGCTGGTCGCCGCGATCAGCGGCTTCGCGCTGGGCGGCGGCCTGGAGCTGGCGCTCGCCTGCCACTACCGCATCGCCGCGCCGAAAGCGCAGCTCGGCCTGCCCGAAGTGAAGCTCGGCATCCTGCCCGGCTCGGGCGGCACCCAGCGCCTGCCGCGCATCGTCCCGGTGGCGAAAGCGGTGCAGATGATGACCAGCGGCAACCCGATCCAGTCCGAAGAGGCGCTGCAGCTCAGCCTGGTCGATGAGATCGTGCAAATCAGTAACATGAGCGGCGAGCTGCTCGACGCCGCGGTCGTCTACGCGAACAAGCTCGTCGCCGAGCGCAAGCCGCTCAAGCGCATCCGCGACATGCAGGCGAAGGCCGATGGCCTTTCCTTCGCGAAGATCCGGGAAGAGGTCGCCAAGGCCTCGCGCGGCTACCCGGCGCCGCTCGAGATCGTCGCCTGCGTCGAGGCCGCCGTGACCAAGCCCTTCGACGAGGGGCGCAAGTTCGAACGCGAGCGCTTCGCGCACCTCGTCGCGACCAACGAATCGAAGGCGCTGCGCCACGCGTTCTTCGCCGAGCGCCAGACCTCCAAGATCCCCGATGTGCCGGAGGACACGCCGGCGCGCGCGGTCAAGAAAGCGGCGGTGATCGGCGCCGGCACCATGGGCGGCGGCATCGCGATGAGCTTCGTCAATGTCGGTATCCCGGTGACCATCACCGACACGACGCAGGAGGCGCTCGACCGCGGCATAAAAAAGATCAGGGACAACTACGCGGCCACCGTGTCCAGAGGGCGGCTGAAGCAGGAGGAGATGAACCGGCGCCTTTCGCTGCTGCGCCCGACGACCGATCTTCGCCACATCAAGGATGCCGACATCGTCGTCGAGGCGGTGTTCGAGCGCATGGACGTGAAGCAGGAGCTCTTCCGCAAGCTCGATGGGCTGGTGAAGCCCGGGGCCATCCTCGCGACGAATACGTCGACCCTGGATGTGAACCAGATCGCGGAGGCCACCAAGCGCCCGCAGGACGTGATCGGCACCCACTTCTTCTCACCCGCCAACGTGATGCGCCTGCTGGAAGTCGTGCGCGGCGCGAAGACCGGCAAGGATGTGCTCGCGAGCACCATGAAGCTGGGAAAGACACTGAAGAAGGTCCCGGTGGTTTCCGGGGTCTGCGACGGCTTCATCGGCAACCGCATGCTCGAGAAGTACGTGCAGCAGAGCCTGTTTCTGCTGGACGAGGGCGCGAGCCCGCAGCAGATCGACGGCGCGCTCGCAAGATGGGGCATGGCGATGGGCCCCTTCACCATGTACGACATGGCCGGCAACGACATCGGCTGGGAGATCCGCAAGCGCCGCGCCAAGGAGCGGCCCGATTTCGTCTACGGCAAGTTCGCCGACCGCATCGCCGAGAAGGGCTGGTTCGGGCAGAAGACCGGGCGCGGCTGGTACCGCTACGAGCCAGGCAACAGAAAGCCCATTCCCGACGCCGAGGTGGAGCAGATGCTGGCCGCCTATCGGAAAGAAATGGGATACCAGCCGCGGCAGATCGCGGACGACGAGATCATCGAGCGCTGCATGTACGCGCTCGCCAACGAGGGGGCGCACATCCTCGAGGAAGGCATCGCGCTGCGCGCCTCCGACATCGACATGGTCTATCTCACCGGCTACGGCTTTCCGCCTTACCGCGGCGGGCCGATGTTCTATGCGGA
>DASXRW010000132.1:0-14621 GCA_036506355.1 Burkholderiales bacterium | reverse complement strand
TGGCAGCTGATGCGCGCGGTCGGCGCAGCCGCCGAGGAGATCGACATCCGGCCATCCTGCATGCAGATGCTCAAAGACATCGGCCATCCGTACGCGAAGGGGAAAAAGGTGTACGACATCGCCTTCGAGAACGTGCAGGCGGGCGAGCGCACCAGCCATCTCTTCCGCCTTGCCAACCAGCACGGCGGCTTCGTCGTCGGCACGGGCGACCTTTCCGAGCTGGCGCTCGGCTGGTCGACCTACGGCGTCGGCGATCACATGTCGCACTACAACGTGAACGCGAGCGTGCCGAAGACACTCATCCAGTACATCATCGCGTGGGTCGCGGAGTCCGATGAGTTCAGCGCCGATGTGCAGCGCGCGCTGCGCCGCGTGCTTGAAACCGACATCAGCCCCGAGCTGATCCCGGGCAAGCAGAAAACCGAGAGCTCGGTCGGCCCGTACGAGCTGCAGGACTTCCACCTCTACTACACCCTGCGCTTCGGCTACGCCCCCACCAAGGTCGCCTATCTCTGCTGGAACGCCTGGCGGGACAAGTACAGCCTCGCCCGCATCCGCAAATGGCTCGGCGTGTTCCTCAAGCGCTTCTTCCAACTGAGCCAGTACAAGCGCAGCGCCATCCCCAACGCGCCGAAGGTGGGCTCCGGCGGCTCGCTCTCGCCGCGCGGCGACTGGCGCGCGCCCTCCGACGGCAATGCGGACGCGTGGCTGCGAAACCTGGCCGAGGTGCCGGCCAAGTAAAAGCGGCTTCAATCCCCGGTGGCGATGACGCCCTTGCCCTCAATCATCAGCACCACCGTGCGCTCCGGCGCACGCGTGCGATGCATCACCCCTTTCGGCACGGTGAAGCCCTGCTGCGGCGCGAGCTCGACGGTGCGTCCCTCGAGGTCGATGAAGAACCTGCCGTCCACCACGTAGAAGAACTCGTCCTCGTGGTCGTGCTTGTGCCAGTGGAACTCGCCCTTGAGCACGCCGAGGCGCACCACGCTGTCGTTCACTTCGCACAGCGTCTGGTTGACCCACTGCTCCTTCGTCGCGCGCTGCAGGCCCTGCACGTCGATCAACTCGAGAGCCTTGAACTTCACGTCGCTGTGGATCGTATAAGGCGTTTCCGTTTTCATCGACTCACTCCTTTACGCGCACTTTAAGTTGCAGCCGTCGTCGAACACGATGCGCCACATGCCCGAGTCCTCGCGCCGCCAGGTCGAGTAGAAGCGCGCGAAGAGCTTGCCGTCGGGATCGAAAACCGGTCCGGTAGAAGCGGCGAGCGCGCCGGAGTCGAGCACTTGGACGTGATCTGGCTTCCACGAAAACGGCGCCTTCGGATCGGTGTAGAAGCGCTTCCAATAGTCGGCGACTGCGGCCTTGCCGCGCAGCGGCTTGCCGCCCATCAGGAACACGGCTTCGTCGGCAATGAAGGACGCAAAGGCGCCGTGGTTGCGCTCGGCCATCGTCCTGGCGAAGGCGAGCTCGGTATCGGTGACTTGTTTCACCAGCGTGGCGCTGTCCGCCCGCGGCTGGGCGCTGGCACAGCCCGCCAGCAGCGCCGGCGCCGAAATCAGGAGCGAGCGGCGCTTCACGGCGCTTCTGCCTGCAGCAGAAAGTCTCGCACGATGCCGATCTGATCGGCATTGAGCAGCGTCGGCGCGTGGCCGACGCCGGCGACTTCCACCACCCTGGCCTTCGGCCCGCGGCGCGCCATCTGCGCGGCGGTGTCGCGCGAAAGCAGGTCCGATTGCTCGCCGCGCAGCACCAGTGTCGGGCAGCGCACCGCGTCGTAGAGCGGCCACAGGTCGAGGTCCTTGTCCAGACTCTCGCGATAGGGATCGGCGATGCGCGGATCGTAATGCGGCCGCCAGCGCCCGTCCTCGCCCTTGCGCACCCAGGTCTCGGTGAGAAAGCGCCACTGGGCCTCGCTGTGCGGGCCGAAGGGCGCCGAAATAGTACGCACGTACTGCTCGGCCTCCTCGAGCGATGCGAAGGCGGGCGTCTTGCTGACATAGGCGCCGATGCGCCCGAGCGCCGCGCGCGACACGAGCGGACCGGCGTCGTTCAGCACGAGCTTTGTCACCGGCGTGCCCGCCTGCGCGGCGAGCGCCATGCCGACGACACCGCCGAGCGAAGTGCCGAGCCAACGCACCGACTGCGCGTCGAGCCGGGCGATCAGCGTCACCATGTCGGAGACATACTGCGGCACCACGTAGAGCATCGGGTCGGCGAACCGGTCGGAGTCGCCGCGCCCGGCGAGGTCCGGGCAGGCGACGCGGAAGTGGCTGCAGAGCGCGCGCGCCAGCTCGTCGAAATCGCGCGAAGAGCGCGTCAGGCCGTGGACGCAGACGAGCACGTCGCGATTGCGCGGGTCGCCCCACTCGAGGTAGGCGATGCGATGCAGCCCCTTGGGCGAGGCGCATTGCACCGAGCGGCGGCGCGGCTCGGCTACGCCCGGTTCAGCCATTGCGCGATCAGGGCCTCGCGCACTTCGCCGCCGGCCTCATCCAGCGTCGAATAGCGCGCGGCGCGCCGGCGCAGGAGCGCGAGCTTCTCGGACTTGAGGTTGGCGCCGCGCACCGGGTAGCCGTATTGCGCGTAGCGCGCGCGCTCGGTCGGCGCTTCTTCCTCGTCGTACCAGATCCATTCGTCGACCAGGCGGAAGGCGATGTCTTCCAGCGCGTCATCGGCTTCGCTCGGGTCGACGAGCTCAAGCCGCCCGTCGCGGTAGCGGAAGTAGGTGTGGCGCTCCGCGGTCGCCGCGTAGCCGATCCATCCGGCGTCCTGCGGCTCACAGATGAGGGCAAGCTCGAGCCGGCCCTCGTCGCCTGCGGCGACTTCGACGCCCGCGGCTGCGGGCTCGCCGCGCTCTTCTTCGACCAGGCGGCCGTTCTCGATCACCGCGCGGCCGCGTACGCCGTCGTGATCCCACTGCGCCTCGACGCGCAGCTCGGGAAAATTTTCGGACGCTTCGGTGAGCGCCGGGAAGGGAATGCCTTTCTTCGGCGTGAAGCGGTACTCGAGCGCGGCGCCCTCGTGGTGCTCGGTGTAATCCTCGGCCTCCGGGTCGCGCACCAGGAGCCAGCGCAGCCGCTCGCGGAAATCCGCGAGCCGGCCGGCTCCTGTGACGCGCACGACCGCGGTGAACATCACGCGCCGTACTTGAACGAGAGCGCGAGGCGCGCGCGGAACTGCACCACCTTGCCGTTTTCGATCTTGACGTCGAGCTTCTCGATCTCGGCGATGCGCAGATCGCGCAGCGTGCTCGCCGCCGTCTTCACCGCATTCCTCGCTGCGTCCTCCCACGACTGAGAGCTGGTGCCGATCACCTCGGTGACGCGATAAACGGCGTTGCCGCCTTTCTTGGCCATGATTGTTCTCTCCTCTGGGTCGAGGGACGTCCCCCCGCCAAATCATTGTAGCCAATACCGCCCGCGGCGATGGCGCTCGGTTTCCAGCGTGATCTGCGCGCCCATTCTTACGGCGATCGCGCCCTGCAGGTCGGTGCGCAAGAGCTGCGCGCCGGCGGCTCGATAGCGCTCCAGGACTTCCGCGTTCGGATGACCGAAGCGGCTGCGGTAGCCGACCGGCACGATCGCCCAGCTCGGCGCCACCGCCGCGATGAACTCCGCGGTCGATGAGCTGCGGCTGCCGTGGTGCGGCACCAGCAGTACCTGGCTTTGCATGGCGCGCCCCTCGCTAAGCATTTCGGCCTCTGCGGCACGCTCGATATCGCCCGTGAGCATGACCGATTGCGAGCCGGTGGCGATGCGCAGCACGCAGCTCAGATTGTTGCGCCGCCCGGGTGGCGTCGCCGCGGCGGGGTGCAGGAGCTCGAAGCGCACGCCGTCCCATTCCCACTGGTCATGTGCCGTGCAGCGCCGCGCATACGGCGCGACACCGTTCAGTGGATGCTTCGCCGCGAGCGAGGACGCGAGTGCGTCTACCTCGAAGCTCTCCATGACGCTGAGCGCGCCGCCGATGTGATCATTGTCTTCGTGGCTCAGTACCACGAGGTCGAGCCGCGCCACGCCGTCGCCGCGCAGCGCCGGCACGACGACGCGGGAGCCGCTGTCGGATTCCGCGCCGAAGGCGGGGCCCGCGTCATAGAGCAACGCGCGGCTCGCGGTGCGCACCAGCACGGCGAGGCCCTGCCCGACATCGAAAGTGGTGATCCAGGCCTCGCCCGCGGCCGGCCCGGGAAGCGCAAGGCAAAATGCCGGCGCCATCAGGGCGAGCCCGCTCGCGCGCCACGGAATGCCGCGCGGCGCGAGCAGCCATGCCGCGCCCGCCAGCGCTGCGAGCACGGTCCACAGCGGCGGCACGTGCTGCTGCCAAAGCGCGCCCGGAAGCGAGGCGCACCATTCGAGGAATTCAAGCAACCACTGGACAAGGAGTGCGCACAGCTCGAGCAGCGCGTCCACCGGCACCACGGCCGCGATGAGCGCAAGCGGAGTGATCACCACCGAGACCAGCGGAATCGCGACGGCGTTGGCGATCGGCCCGGCAACCGACAACTGGCCGAAGAGCAGCAGCGCCGCCGGGGCGAGCCCAACGGTGATCGCCCACTGAATCCGTCCCCACTGCGCGAGCTTCGATCCTGGTTCGCTCCAGCCAACTGCGGCATAGAAGATGAGGAGCACCGCGCCGAAGGAGAGCCACAGGCCGGGAGAAAGCGGCGCCCACGGATCCATCAGCACGATCGCGGCCAGCGCGAGCGCGAGCGTGCGCCAGGGCGACGAGATCCTGCCGCACCAGAGCGCGGCCGCAACGACGCTCACCATCCAGAAGGTGCGCTGCGCCGGCACGCCGAAGCCCGCGAGCAACGTGTAGCCCAGTGCCCCGCAAATCGCCGCAGCCGCGGCCGCCTTGCGCGCCGGCAGGCGCAGCACGAGGGCGGGTACCCGGCGCCAGCCGGCAGAAAGCAGCCACGCGGCCAGGCCGGAAATGAGCGTCACGTGCAGTCCGGAGATGCTCATGAGGTGCGTGACGCCGGTGCGATTGAAGAGCTGCCATTCCTCGCGCGAGATCGCGCGCTGGTCGCCGACGGCAAGCGCGGAAAGGATGCCTGCCGCGGGCGTGGCGCCGAGCACCGCGTTGAAGCGATCGCGCACCGCTTCGCGCGCCTTCTCGATGTAATCCAGCGGCGAGTTGCGCGAGCCCATGCGCCGCGGCTCGGTGCGCGTTCGCACGTAGCCCGTGGCGCCGATGCCGCGCTCGAGAAGCCAGGCCTCGTAGTCGAAGCCGTGTGGATTGACGAGGCCATGCGGCCGCCGTAGCCGCACGGTGAACGCCCAGCGCTCGCCGGGGTGCACCATGGCGGCGAGCAGCGCCGGCGCATCCTCGTCCGGTGAAGCGCTGAGATACCAGGCAAGGAGCAGCTTCTGCGGCAGGCGCGCGCCGCCATCGGCCCATTCCACGTCGAACTCGAAGCGCACGCTGCGCTCGGCGATCGCGGGCAGGCTGGAAACCACGCCGACGACGGCGAGATCGCGCCCCTCGAGCTCCGCCTGCAGCCAGTCGGCCATGCGCCACTGCGCGCACGTCGCCGCCCAGAAGAATCCGGCAGCGCCCGCAGCAGGAATGAGCAGCGCGCGATAGCGCAGGCTCAGCGCCGCGAACGGCAGGATGACAAGCGACCAGCCGAGCGCCGGCAGCGCTGGCTGGATTTGCAGCAGCGCGGCGCCGGCGGCGAACGCGAGCGCCGCGAGGGTCATCTAAAATGGAACGCGCTTCCCTCCTCCGGGCTGACCGTGCCGCGCAAGTTCTTTCGCAAATATCTGCCCGACCCGGACGAGGTCCTGGCCAAGCCCTGGTGCGCGCCGTTCCGGCCGTGGCTTGGGCATCCGAACCTGTGGCATCTCAACCGCCACTCGGTGCCGAAAGCGGTGGCGATCGGGCTCCTCTGCGGGCTGATTCCGGGGCCGTTCCAGATGCTGGGCGCGCTGCTGATGGCCGTTCCCCTGCGCAGCAACGTTCCCGTCGCGATGTTCGTCACCTTCTACACCAACCCGCTCACCATCGTGCCGCTGTATCTCATCGCCTACGCCTACGGCAAGGCCATTCTCGGCTATCACGGCCCGGATGCGTATATCACGCCGTTCGAATGGGACTGGTCGGTGTCCGCGTTCTGGCAGTGGATGCTGAGCCTCGGCAAGCCGCTCGGCATCGGCCTCGTCGCCCTGGCGCTCACGCTCGCCGTGCTCGGCTACTTCATTACCGAGCTTGCGTGGCGCGTCTACATCATCAAGGCGTGGCGCCGGCGTGCAGCACGCCGTCGCTCAGGTGAAGGACGCGCTCCGCCTTAGACGCGAGGCCGGGGTCGTGCGTGACGATGATGAACGCGGTGCCATGCGAGGCGGAAAGCCGCAGCATCGCCTCGAACACTTCCTCGGCGGTATGCGAGTCGAGGTTTCCGGTGGGCTCGTCGGCGAGCACGCACGCCGGCTCGGTCACCATGGCGCGCGCAAAGGCGCAGCGCTGGCGCTCGCCGCCCGAGAGCTCGCCCGGCACATGATCCAGGCGCGCGCCCAGGCCGACCTCTTCAAGCACCGCCTTCGCCCTGGCGAGCGCCGCCGGCCGCTCCATGCGGCGGATGAAAAGCGGCATGGCCACGTTCTCCTCGGCGCTGAACTCCGGCAGCAGGTGATGGAACTGGTAGACGAAACCGAGGGTGGCATTGCGTGCCTGGCCACGCTCAGCGTCGTTCATCTCGCTGAAGGCGCGGCCTTGCACGAACACCGTGCCCGCGCTCGGCGTGTCGAGCCCACCGAGGAGGTGCAGCAGCGTCGACTTGCCGGAGCCCGAGCGCCCCATGATCGCGATGCGCTCGGCGCGGTGCACTTCGAGATCCACGCCCATCAGCACCGGCACTGGTTGCGGCCCCTGGTAGGTTTTCTGCAGGCCGCGGCACGAGATGACCGCCTCCCTTTCACTCATAGCGCAGCGCTTCTGCGGGATTCATCCGCGCGGCGCTCCAGCTCGGATAGAGCGTCGCGACAAACGAGAGCCCAAGCGCCATCAGCGTGATAGCGAGCACGTCGGCCGACTGCAGGTCCGAGGGCAGCTCGGGGATCAGGTACACGTCCTTCGACAGGAACTTGAAGCCGAGCACCGACTCGATCGCCGGCACGATGACGTCGATGTTGAGCGCGGTGACGACACCGGCGAGCACGCCGACCAGCGTGCCGATCACGCCGATGATCATGCCCTGCACGACGAAGATCTGCATCACCGAGCCCGGACGCGCGCCGAGCGTGCGCAGGATGGCGATGTCGGCCTGCTTGTCTTTCACCGCGACCACCAGTGTCGAGATGATGTTGATCGCCGCGACCAGCACGATCAGCGTGAGGATGATGAACATCATGCGCTTCTCGATCTCCACCGCGCGGAAGAAGTTCGAGTGGGTGCGCGTCCAGTCTTGGGCGTAGGTGTCCTGCGGCAGCTCCGCGAGGAGCTCGCGCGCCACGGTGCGCGCGGCGAAGAGGTCATCGAGCTTCAGGCGCACGCCAGTCACGTTGTCGCCGAGCTGATACAGCGTCTGCGCGTCCTGTATGTGCACCAGCGCCAGCGCCGCATCGGCGTCGGCGATGCCCGCCTCGAAGATGCCGACCAGCGTGAACTGCTTGAGGCGCGGGATCACGCCGGCCGGCGTGACGAGGCCCTGCGGCGCGACGAACGCCACCTTGTCGCCCGGCAGCACCATGAGCGCGCGCGCCAGGTCGGCGCCGAGGATCACGCCGAACTCGCCGGGCTTGAGGTCCTCGAGCGAGCCGAGCTTCATGTGCTGGCCGAGGTCGGCAACATGCTCTTCCTGGTCGGGCAGGATGCCGCGCACTACCGCGCCGCGCACCGCCTGTCCGGCCGAGAGCATCGCCTGCGCCTGGACGAAAGGCGCGGTCGCGAGCACGCGCGGGTGCTGCGCGGCGAGCTTGGCGATCGACTGCCAGTCGGAGAGGCGATTGCCGACCGTGCTGATCTGCACGTGCGAGGCGACGCCCAAGATGCGCTCGCGCACCTCTTTCTGGAAGCCGTTCATGACGGACAGCACGACGATCAGCGCCCACACGCCGACCGCGATGCCGATCATCGAAACCAGGGAATTGATGCTGATAAAGCGGTTGCGGCGCCTCGCGCGCGTGTAGCGCAGGCCGACCAGAAGCTCGTAACGCATGAGCGCGCGAGAATACTACATGGACGTAGAAACCGGCCGCCTGCTGGCGAGCCTGATCCGCCGCGAACGCCTGGCCCATCTCGCCACCTTGCGTGGCGGCGCGCCGATGGTCTCCATGACGCTTTACCTCCCCGAGAGCGACTTCTCCGCCTTCTATGTGCACGTCAGCCGCCTCGCGTGGCACACCCAGGACATGCAGCACGATGCGCGCGTGGCGCTCTCGATCAGCGAGACCGACGATCGCCGCGCCGACCCGTTCACCCTGATGCGCGTCAGCATCCGCGGCGAGGCGGCGCAGATCTCCGGCGGCCCGAAGGAGGCCTGGCTTGCGCGCTTTCCCGAGCAGGCGATCAACTTCGAGCTCGCCGATTTTTCCTTCTGGAAAATCACGCCGCGCGACGCGCGCTTCGTCGCCGGGTTCGGCCGCATCCACAACCTCACCGCAGCCGATCTCGCGAGGACCGCAGGCCCATGAACGCTCACCACCGCGGGCTGAGTCGCTCTCCCGGCAGAATGTCGTACGGATCGGCCCACCCGGGCAGCGCGCGAATGCGCTCGAGCCATCGGGCGATCGCGGCGAAGCGCTGCGCGAGGCGCAGACCCGATTCCTCTTCCGGAAAGAAGAGGTAACCGCACATCGAGAAATCGGCGATCGTCGGCGCGTCGCCGACGACGAAGCGGCGCGATTCCAGATGCCGCTCGGCGATGGCGAATACCTGGTCGATGCGTCCTTTCAACCAGGCCATGACCGCGGCATCGGGCGCCGCCGGGGCAAACGATTTCATGAAGCGGTAGCTGACGAAGTAGCTGCTGAACTTGTGATTGTCGAAAAGCAGCCAGCGCAGGATTTCCCTTCGCTCGGCGTCGTCGGCGCCACCGAACTGGCGATGCTTGTTCGCCAGGTAGCTGAGGATCATTCCCGACTGCGTGAGCCGCAGCTCGCCGTCCTCGAGGATCGGAACCTCGCCCATCTCGTTGAGTTCGCGGCGCCATTCTTCCGTGCGGGTCGCGCCGTTCATGAAGTCGACAAAGACCGCGGTCCACGGCTGGTTCATGCAGCGCAGCGCCAGCGCGACCTTGTAACTGTTTCCGGACTGGCAAAAACAGTGAAGGCGATACATGCGCGTCTTAGAAGGGAAAGGGCTGCAGGAGATTCGCGCGTTCCGCGACGGGCGCGGGCGTATGCGCCACATTCATAATCATGGAAACGGTGGTGAAGTAGCCGACCAGTCCCAGCAGGTCGATTATGCCCGGCTCGCCGAACTGATCGAGCGCCTGCCGATACGTCGCATCGCTCACGCCGCAAGTGCGCAGCAGCTCGTCGCAGAAGTCGTAAGCGATGGCCTCGTCCTTCGCCATGCCGACGGGTCTGCGTCCATCGGCGAGGCCTGCCACGCTTTCGGCCTTGATTCCGGCCTTGAGCGCGAGCGGAACATGCACGACCCACTCGAACTGCTGGGTCCACCGGCGCGCCACGACCAGCATCAGGAATTCGCCAATCCTCGGCTCGAGCGAGCTGTCAAAGCGCAGGTATTCGCCGACCTTCTGCAGCCGGTCCATCAGCTCCGGGCTGCGCAGCAGCGCGACGAACGGCCCCTTCACCCCGCCGCGTGGGCCGGCGGCGAGCGCCTGCGCCGCGTTGCGTTGCGCTTCGTTCATCGCTGCCGGATCGAGCGGCGGCATGCGCTCTACGTGGGACATGGCTTCTCCTTCGACTTGAGTGCAATCGCGCTGACCACCAGCGACGCCGCGGCGATGGCAAGCGCGCTCGACAGCCCGCCGCCGGCGTGCAGCAGCACCGCCACCAGGAGCGGGCCGGCGATCTGTCCGGCGGCGAAAGCTGCGGTCATGGCGGCCATCAGCGCCGGTGCATCTGCGCCGGCGACTTCGCGTGCTTCCTGCATTCCGGCCATGGTGATCACCATGAAAGTCCCGCCGACGAGCAGCGCCGATGCCACGATGCCCGCGGCACCGGGGATGATGATCGGCGCGGCAACGCCCGCGGACATCGCCAGCGCCGCCACGGTCCATACGCGACGTGTACCCACAACGAAGAGGGTTGAGACGGCCGCCGTGGCGCCGAAGAGCGGCCAGGCCCAGCCGAATATGGCCGGGTCATCGATGATGTTCTTCGCCATCGCGGGCACGAAGGTGGCCGGGATGATGTAGCCGAAGCCGAAGGCGCCATAGCAGATGACAAGCCGCGCACGATCGGCGGTCCAGATGAAACGCGCAGCCGCCTTGCGTGCCGGGCCTTCACCGACCATCGGCCATACGAACGCGGTGACGACGAGGGATACGCCGCCCAGTGCAATCCATGCCTGTGAGGAGCTCACGCCGGCATGCATCAGCGCGAGGCAAAGCACGCCGGCGAGCGCGATGCCCCAGCCCACACCGCTGAACACGATGCCTGCGGGCGCCTGTGCGAGGCACCAGGAGGACACGTGCACCAGGGCCCAGGCGCTCGCGACGCCGGCAAGCGCTCTCAAGACGGTCCACACCAGCATGCCGTGCGCGTAGCCCATGGCAAAGGTGGTGAGCGCGATGGCGAGCAAGGCTGCGCGGATCGCGACGTCGGCGCGCGCAGGCCGCATCGCCAAGAGCGCGCCCGCGAGGTAGCCCAGGTAGTTCGCCGAGGCGAGATAGCCGCCCTGCGCGAGCGAGATGCCGGCGTCGTCCTGCATCATCGGCAGGAGCGGGGTGAAAGCGAAACGACCGATGCCCATGGCCACCGCGAGGGCAGCAAGGCCGGCGAGCGCCACGGCGGCCCGGGTGCGGTCCATGCGTCCACTGTACGTTGACGCAGCCTTCCTGAAAAATGAATAATCGAGAACCAATCGTTCTCGTTTACAGAACCATGGATCTCGTCGAGCTGAAGATCTTCAAGACCGTCGCCGAGCAGGGCGGCATCACCAAGGCCGCCGCCGCGCTGCACCGCGTGCAGTCGAACGTCACGACGCGCGTGAAGCAGCTCGAGGAGCGCCTCGGCACGAAGCTCTTTCACCGCCAGGGGCGCAAGCTCGTGCTCTCTTCAGAAGGCAAGGTGCTGCTCGCCTACGCGGATCGGCTGCTGCGGCTGTCCGCGGAAGCGCACGCCGCGCTCAAGAGCCATGGACCTCACGGCCTCTTCAAGCTCGGCACGCTCGAGAGCACCGCGGCGACGCGCCTGCCGCCGGTGCTCGCGCGCTATCACCGCGGCTACCCGGCGGTGCGGCTCGAGCTCGTCACCGGCACGAGCGGCGCGCTCGTCGACAAGGTGCTGCGCAGCGAGATCGAGGCGGCGTTCGTCGCCGAGCCGTTTCCGCCGAAAAACCTCGAGATGGAGCACGCGTTCACCGAGGAGCTGGTGCTGATCACGCCAAAAGGCCACGCACGCGTGGCCAGGCCGCAGGACATCGACCAGCGCATCGTGCTCGCCTTCACCACCGGCTGCTCCTATCGGCGCCGGCTCGAGGCCTGGCTCGGGCGCTCGAGCATGGTCGCCGAGCGCGTCATGGAGTACGGCTCCTATCACGCCATCGCCGCGTGCGTCGCGGCGGGCAGCGGCATCGCGGTAGTGCCGAAGTCGGTGCTGCGCGCGATCGGTGTCGAGGCGCAGGTCGCCGTGCATCCGCTGCCGGCGAGCGTCGCCAACGCGAAGACCATGCTGGTCTGGCGCAGCGGCCACCGCTCCGCGCCGCTCGACGCCCTGCGCCAAGAATTGCGTTGAGAATCTACGGCGTCGACTTCACCTGCGCGCCGCGCGCGGCGAAGCCGATAACGGCGGCTTGCGCCCTTCTAGTTAAGACTGTTCTAACAGTGGAGCGTATCGAGCGCCTCCCGACGTTCGCGGAATTCGAAGCGCTGCTCGCGCGCCCGGGTCCCTGGATCGGCGGCTTCGACTTTCCCTTCAGCCTGCCGCGCGAGCTGGTGCGCGATCTCGCCTGGCCGGCCGCATGGCAGGCGCTGGTCGCGCATTGCAGCGCGCTCGATCGCGCGCAATTCCGCGCGCAACTCGACGCCTATCGCAACACGCGCCAGCCGGGAAGCCGCTATACGCATCGCGCCACCGACTACCCGGCGGGGTCTTCCAGCCCGATGAAGCTCGTCAATCCGCCGGTGGCGCTGATGTTCCACGAAGGCGCGCGGCGCGTGCTGGCCGCTGGCGTGCATGTGCCCGCGTTGCGTGACGGAGATGCGCAACGCGTGGCGCTCGAGGCATACCCGGGGTTACTCGTGCGCAAGCAGCTCGGCATTCGGGACTCGTACAAGAGCGATACGCGCCGAGAGCAGACACCAGCGCGTCGCAGCGTGCGCAGGCGTGTGGCGGCAGCGCTGAAGCGAGGTGAACCGCTAGGCATCCGATTGCGCGCGACGCAGGCGATGGAGCGAGCGCTGATCGCGGACGGCTCGGGCGACCTGCTCGACGCCGTGATCTGCGCAGTGCAGGCGGCATGGGCCGCGCGGCAGCCGGACTACGGCATTCCGGGGAGCGCGCCCGCCGGCGAAGGCTGGATCGTCAGCTCTTAGGCTGGTAGCCCTTGGCGCGCATGCACGAGTCGGCGACGCGTCCCTCCTCCAGCATGCGCCTGCCGACGGGATCGAAATCGAACAGCGGCCCCGGCGCGCCCAGCCACCGGGTGCGGCCGTAGGGCTGGTAATTGGCGCCGTAGTACTGCGAGAGCGAACCGTAAAACCCGACCGAGCGCAGGCTGACCTCGCGCTCTGCCTCGCGCTCACAGGCGAGTTGGTCCTGCTCCGCTTGCGCGGGGCTGAAGTCCGAGCGCGTCCACTGCGTCGGCGCGCAGCCGCCGAGCAGCGTCACCAGCACGAATGGCGCCGCCGCGCGCTTCATTTCCGTTCGTAGCCCTTGGCCCGCATGCAAAGGTCGGTGAGCCGCGCCTCGTCGAGCGTGCGATAACCGTAGGGATCGAAGCCCGTATCCGGGCGGCTGGCGGCGCTGCGGCCAACTGGCCAGCGATACGGTCCGTAGTACGACGGGCCATAGAAGCCGCCGGCGCGCAGACTCGCCTCGCGCGCCGCTTGGCGCTGGCAATCGATGTCGTCCTGGTCGCCTTGCGCGGCGCTCGCGTCCTGCCGCATCCAACGCGGCGTGTCACACGCCATCAGCAGGGCCGCGAGCAAAAGCATGAGGAAGAAGCGCGGCTTCATTTCTGCACCGGCGCGAGCTCGTAGCCTTTGGCGCGCATGCAGAAGTTCGCTAGACGCGTCTCTTCCATGTAGCGGTCGGCGAAGGGATCGTAGAACGGCCCGAACGGGCGACCCGCGAAGGGACGCCCGAACGCATCGCGGTACATCCATGGCGTGAAAGCAGGGTGGTAGCCCATGTAGTTCCAGCGCGCCTCGCGCCACGCCTCCTGCTCGCACTGTTGGCTGTCGGCGGCAAGCTGCTCCGGCGCTGCCCCGGGCTTTGCCCACTCCATCGGCGCGCATGCCGTCGCGAGGGCGAGCAATACCGCGATGCAAAATCCTTTCATACCCCTTAGACCGCTAAGATCTTCGAAATGCTCACGAATGCCATCCTCCACCATCTCGCAGACGGCGCGCCGCTTCCACCTTCCTGGATGGGATAGGATACTGGACGCATATACATGGACCTGCTGCACGCACCGCTCGCGATCGTCGATCTCGAGACGACAGGAACGCGCCCGGCCGCCGACCGGGTGACCGAGATCGGGGTGCTCGAGATCGAGCGCTTCGAGGTGGTGTCGGAATGGTCGACGCTGGTGAATCCGGGGGTGCCGGTGCCTTCGGAGATCCAGGCGCTCACCGGCATCAATCACGAGATGCTCGCCGCGGCGCCGCGCTTCGCCGATCTCGCGCAGGAGCTGCACGAGCGGCTCGCGGGCCGGGTGTTCATCGCCCACAACGCGCGCTTCGATTACGGGTTCCTCAGGCGCGAGTTCGATCGCGCCGGCATCAAGTTCCATGCGCGCGCGGTGTGCAGCGTGAAGCTCGCGCGCCGGCTCTATCCGCGCGAGCGCGGTCATGATCTCGACAGCCTGATCGCGCGCCACGGCATCGCCTGCCAGGCGCGCCACCGCGCGATGGGCGACGCCGACGCGCTCTGGCAGTTCCTGCGCATCGCCGCCGAAGAGCACGGCGAGGAGGTGCTGACGGTCGCGGCGCGCCAGGTGGCGAAGGAGCCGGCGCTGCCGCCGCAGCTCGATCGCGCGGTGATCGACGCGGTCCCGGAAGCACCCGGCGTGTATCTCTTCTACGGCGAGAGCGGCCCGCCGCTCTATATCGGCAAGAGCCGCTCGATGCGCTCGCGTGTGCTGCAGCATTTCTATTCGAGCACCGCGTGGCTGCAGGGCGTGCGGCGCATCGACTGGCAGCGCACGGTGGGCGAGCTCGGCGCGCTGCTGACGGAAGCGCACCTCGTGAAGCAGCTCGCGCCGCTGCACAACCGGCAGCTGCGCCGTCCGGAGCGGCTCTGCGGCTTCGTGTTCGACGGCAA
>DASXRW010000131.1:0-13630 GCA_036506355.1 Burkholderiales bacterium | reverse complement strand
CACTTCCCGCGCGGATGGTGCTCCTCGTGGAGCTTCTTCAGCCGCGCGCGCGCCACGTGCGTATAGATTTGCGTCGTCGAGATGTCGGCGTGCCCGAGCAGGAGCTGCACCACGCGCAGATCGGCGCCGTGATTGATCAGGTGGGTCGCGAAGGCATGCCGCAGCACATGCGGCGAGAGACGCTTGCCGGGAATGGCGCGTGCGCCGTAGCGCCGGATCAGGTGCCAGAACGCTTGGCGCGTCATGCCCGCGCCGCGCGCGGTGATGAAAAGCGCCTCGGGCTCGCGCTTGCCCTTGAGCTCTGGGCGCGCTTCCTTCGCATAGCGCGAGATCCAGTGCACCGCTTCCTCGCCGAGCGGCACCAGGCGCTCCTTCGCGCCTTTGCCGAGCACGCGGACCACGCCGGCTTCGAGATTGGCCTCGAAGGTTTTCAGCGCCACTAGTTCCGAGACGCGCAACCCCGTCGCATACAGCGTCTCTAGCATCGCGCGATCGCGCAGCCCCATCGCCGTGCCGGTGTCAGGCGCCGCGAGGAGCGCTTCGACGTCGTCCTCCGACAGGGTCTTCGGGAAGCGCGGCGTGCGCTTCGGCGGATCGAGCTTGAGCGTGGGGTCGGCCGCGACGAGCCGCTCGCGCACGCAGTACTGATAGAAGCGCTTCACGCTCGAGACACGCCGCGCGGCGCTGGAGGCGCGGCCTTTTTTGGCCGCCAGGAAGGCGAACAGCCCGGCCTCGTCGGCCTTGAGCAGGTCGCCGTCGAGGTGGACCTGCAGCTGCTGCAGGTCCGCGCGGTACGCGGCGATGGTGTTCTGCGAAAGGCCGTCCTCGAGCCACAACGCGTCGCAGAACGCGTCGAGCACGCCGCTCGCTACGGCGTCAGCTCGAACGCGTCCGCGCCGCACTCGTGCAGCAGCAGCCAACGCTTGGCCTCCAGCAGGTAGCCCTCGGTCGCGTGCGCGAAGCCGCCGATGCCCTTCGCCGCGACCACGCGATGGCAGGGAATGACGATCGGCAGCCGGTTGTCGCCGCACGCCTGCCCGATCGCGCGCGCCTCGGCGCCCAACCGCTGTGCGAGCTCGCCGTAGGTCACGGTCTTGCCGCGCGGGATGGTGCAGAGCGCGTCCCACAAGCGCCGCTGAAACTCGGTGCCCTCGATGGCGAGCGGCAGATCGAAGCGTGCGTCGGGATTTTCGCGATAGCTCTCCAGCTGCCGCGCCGCGCGCTCGGCCAATGCATTGCCCGGTGCCCGGGGCGCGACCGACGGGGGTAGATAGCGGATGTCCGTGACGCGCTCGTCGCGAGTCGTCACCGCGACCTTCATTTTCGGGAACTCGATGATGACGTCGTACATCAGCGCAATGTAATGCGGATCCGGGCCATTTTCATCCCGGTTGTTGCGCCAGCTTCTCGATTTGCGCCAGCAGCTCCTCGGGAATCTCGATGCCTTGCGAGCGCGCGCTTTTTTCCGCGGCGAAGCGGCGCGCGCCCGGCAGGCGCACCTCGGCGTCGGCGAGCATCGTGCGCACGAGCGTTTCCACGCGCTCCAGGTATTTTGCGGTGCCGGCGAGAGCGCCAGGATCGATGGCGATGAAGACCTGGCCGATGCGCGGACGATTGCCCTCATCGGAGAAGAATGAATCGGCTTCCGGGCCGAT
Organism: Burkholderiales bacterium; assembly: GCA_036506355.1. GTDB lineage: Bacteria > Pseudomonadota > Gammaproteobacteria > Burkholderiales > SG8-39 > SCGC-AG-212-J23. The sequence goes on along the minus strand of DASXRW010000131.1, from coordinate 11,975 downwards.
CGCCGAGCCGGTGAGCGCGGCGCAGATCAGCTCGAACATGAGCGCGAGCATCGCGCCTTTCGCGCCGCCGATGGGGAAGAGACTGCCGTGCTCGATCGCTTCTTTTGGGTCATTCGTCGGCTTGCCATTGCGGTCGAGCGCCCAGCCGTCGGGAATGCGTTCGCCCTTGCGCATCGCCATCATGATGCGGCCGCGCACGACCGTGGTAAGCGCGAGGTCGATCACGATGGGCTCTGCATCACCTCTGGGAAAGACCGCCGCTACCGGATTTGTGCCGAAGAGCGGCTTCTTGCCGCCCCAGGGCGGAATCGCCGCCGGCGAATTGGTGAAGGCGAAGCCGACCAGGCCGGCGCGCGCCACCGGCAGGAGGTGGATGCCGAGCACGCCGACATGCGCGCTGTTCCTGATGCCGCTGAAGCTGATGCCGTTGCGCCGCGCGCGCTGGATCACTTCGTCGACCGCCCACTGCACCGACACGTAAGGCAGCCCGTCGTGGTTGTCGATCAGGCAGGCGCCGGCACGATCGGCGGCGAGGCTCGGCTCGGCGGCGCCGTCGGCGCGGCCTTTGCGCAGCATGCCGCAGTAGAACGGCACCCGCGACATGCCATGCGTCGGCAGGCCGTGCTCTTCGGCGTGAACCAGGTGGCGCGCCGCCGCCTCGGCCATGCGATCATTTGCGCCCGCGCGCTTCAGGGCGGTGGTGGCGAGCTGCAACAACGCCTGCGCGTCCTTCTTCACAACGGGGATTCTAACCATGGGCAAAATGATCCAGCTCACCGCCGCCGACGGCCACAAGCTCGACGCCTACCGCGCCGATCCCGCGGCCAAGCCGCGCGGCGCCATCGTCGTGATCCAGGAGATCTTCGGCGTCAATAGCCACATCAAGCAGGTCGCCGACGGCTATGCCGCCGACGGCTACGTGACGATCGCGCCGGCGATGTTCGACCGCGTGCAGAAGAACTTTGATGTCGGCTACACGCCCGACGACATCGCCAAGGGCCGCGAAGTCCGCGGCAAGATCACCACCGATATGGCGCTAAAGGACGCGCAGGCGGCGGTGAACGAGGCGGCGAAGGTTGGCAAGGTCGGTATCGTCGGCTACTGCTGGGGCGGCTTCGTCGCCTGGATGGCATCCGCCAAGGTGACTGGGCTGGTGGCCGCGGCGCCCTACTATGGAGGCGGCATCCTCGACAACGCCGATATCCAGCCCAAGGTGCCGGTGATGGGGCACTTCGGCGACGAGGACCAGCACATCCCGGTCGAGGGCGTGAAGCAGCTCGCCGCGAAGCATCCGAAGCAGCAGATCTTCATTTACGCCGCCGACCACGGCTTCAACTGCGACCACCGCGGCTCGTACAACGCGCCGGCCGCCAAGCAGGCGCGCGAGCGGACGCTAGCGTTCTTCCGGAAGCACGTCGGCTGAATCGCCGAGCAGCGCGCGGCGAAAGCGCGCCTTGAGCAGGACGCCATCGTTGGGCGGCAACACCAGCGGCAGCTTCTCGTCGATGACCTTCACCGCCGCGAAGTTCGGCCCCGGGGTCTTGTAGACCAGCTCGCGCACGGCCGCCACGTCGTCGGTCGCGGTGATCCCGTGCTTGAACCGGCACGCCAGCGCCACGGCCGCGAGATCGACGCCGTGCGCCGTGTGCGTGTGCTGCATGCCCGTCTCGCCGTAGCGCTCATTGTCGATCACGACCACGGTGAGATTCGCCGGCTGCTGCACGCCGACGGTGGCGAGCGAGCCGACGCCCATCAGCATCTCGCCATCGCCGGTCAACACCAGCACGCGGTGCTTCGGCTGCGCGAGCGCGAGGCCCAAGCCGATCATCGCCGCCTGCCCCATCGCGCCCCAAAGCGGAAAGCTGAGCGGCGCGTCGCCCGCCGCGGTGATGTCCCACGCAGTCGAGCCGAGGCCGGCAACGACCAGCAGGTCTTTCCTTTCCCTGAGCAATTCCTTCACCACCTCGCGCCGCCGCAGCTTCACTGGTTCCTCTGCTCCTGGAAGCTCTTGATGCCGATCACGCGCTGCGCGATGAGCACCGCCTGCGCGCCCTGCGTCTCGTAGGCGAGCCCGATCGCCGTGTGCACGTGCCCGGCCACGGTTTCCGGGTCACCGGCTTGGCGCACGGCGACGCTCATGGTCTCGAGCACGCGCGCGGTGTTCTCGCCCATGGGCACCTGCCACGGGTTGAACTCGCCCTGCTCGCCGCGCATCGTGATGATCATCACCAGCGGAAAGCGGCACACCTTGATCATGCCGAGCACGTTGACGAGGTTGCCGACGCCGCTCGACTGCATCAGCAGCACCGACTTCTGGCCGCCGAGCCACGCGCCGGCGACGAGCCCGATGCCTTCCTCCTCGGTGGTAAGCACGACCGCGCGCATGCTGCGATCGGCCTGGCAGAGCTCGATCAGGCGCTTGTGCCCCGCGTCGGGCACGTAGCCGACCACCGTCACGCCGGCGGCGACGAGCTCGCGATGGATCTCGGCCGGCCAGTCAGGCTGCATGCTTGAGCAGGCTCTGTCCGGGACGCACGCGCGTGAAGGCAACCGGCTTCATCGTCACCTCGCCGCCGGCGCCAATGCTGGTATATGCCGACGTCTCAAGGGCGCTCGTCTGCGGAAAATCTTCACGATAGTGCGCGCCGCGCGAATCCTGCCGCGCGAGCGCCGCCTGCGCGATGGCCCGGCTCACCGCGGTGAGGTTGCGGATATTGAGCCAGTCGTGCCAGCTCAGATTGAACTCACGCGCCGAGCTGCCGATGCCCGTGGTCTCCAGCTCGGCGTCGAGCGCGTCGAGCTCCCCGAGCGCTCGCGTAAGGCCCTGCTCGTCGCGGATGATGCCGACGCGCTCCCACATCGTGTCGTGCAGCTTTTCTCGGATCGCCTCCAGGTCGCCGCGCGGTGCGCCGAGCGGTGCCTCGCAACGTGCTATGGCCGTTTCTAATTCTGATGAGTATGGGTCAACCAAACGTCCATGTTTGCGCACCCACGCCGCCATGCTGTCGCCCGCGACCGCGCCGAACACCGTCGAGTTGGCGACGCCGTTGCCGCCGAGGCGGTTCGCGCCGTGCACGCCGCCGGAGTCCTCGCCGGCGACGAAGAGTCCCGGGATGCTCGTCGTGCAATCGGCGGCGAACTCGACGCCGCCCATCATGTAGTGCGCGGTGGGCACGACCTCGACCAGGCCGCCCGCGAGATCGAAGCCGCAGTCGGCGCAGCGCTCGACCATGCCCTTGAATTCGCGCCGCACGCGCTCCGCGCCGAGATGGCCCATCGAGATATAGAGCCCGCCGTGCGGGGTCGTGTTCCCCTTGCGCATCTCGCTGAACATGGCACGCGAGACGACATCGCGCGTGGCGCGCTCGGCCTTGGGATCGTAGGCCGGCATGAAGCGCTCTTTGTTCCCACCCAAAAGAAAACCCCCGGAACCGCGCAAACCCTCCTCCAGTACGGTGCCCGTCATGCGCGTGTGCGGGCCGGCGAGCAGCCCCGTCGGATGGAACTGCACCATCTCCATGTCGCGCAGCGCGAGCCCGGCGCGCAGCGCCATCGCCAGGCCGTCGCAGCTCTTGTCGCCTGAAGGCGTGTGGTAGCGATACATCGTCGGCCCGCCGCCGGTCGCGAGCAGCACGGCCTTCGCGCGCACGAAGACGTAACCGCCGGTGCGCATGTCGATGAACAGCACGCCCGACATGCGGCCGTCGGCCGCCTTGACCAGCTCGACCGCGCGGTGCTCTTCCAATCGGTTGATACGGCGCGCCCATACCTGCTCGGCCAGGCGGTTGATGATCTCGATGCCGGTGAGGTCGCCCTTGTGCACCGTGCGGTCGAAGCTCTGCCCGGCGAAGGCTTTCTGGTGCACGGTGCCGTCGGGATTGCGATCGAAGAAGCAGCCGAGCTCATTTTCCAGCTCGTGGATGCGCTCTACGGCGAGCGTCACCAGCTTCCACGCCAGCTCCTGGTCGGGCAGCCACTTGCCGCCTTCGATCGTGTCCATGAAATGCCGCTCGACCGAGTCCTCCTTGGCGAGCGCGACGTTGTAGCCGCCCTGGACCATGCGCGTGCAGCCGCACTTGCCGAGCAATCCTTTCACCGCGACGGTGATCGAAAGCTCGGGCGCCGCCTTGTGCGCGTGCAGCGCGGCGAACAGCCCGGCGCCGCCGGCGCCGAGGATCAGGATGTCGCTGTCGTGAGTTTGCGGAACCATTGCATCCCGAGCACTGCGAGCACCAGCACGAAGCCGATCGCGTCGGCGGCGGCGGTCGGATAGACGAGCAGGAAGCCGGCGACGATCAGCATCCAGCGCTCGTATACGGTGGTGCGCCTGAGCAGCCAGCCCTGAAGGCCGCCCGCCAGCGCGACGATACCGACGGCGGCGGTGATGGTGACGAGCGCGATCGAGCCCCAGTTCGCATTGCCCAGCGTCTTGAACGAGCCGGTGAGCAGCAGCCCCGTGCCGCTTGGATCGAGCACGAACATGAAGGGAACCAGGAACGCCGGCGTAGTGTATTTCCAGCATTGCAGCGTCGTCTTGTATGGATCGCCGCCCGTGATCGCCGCGGCGGCAAAGGGCGACAGCGCCGTGGGCGGCGAGACTTCCGAGAGGACGGCGTAATAGAAGATGAACATGTGCGCGGCGAAGTCCGGCACGCCGAGCTGGATCAGCGCCGGCGCGGCGATCACGGCGCAGATGATGTAGCTCGCGGTCACCGGCACGGCAAGCCCGACGATCCAGACGATGAGCGAGGTGTAGATCGCCGTGAGCAGAAGCGACCCGCCGGCATATTGCAGCACGATGGAGCTGAACTTGAGTCCGAGCCCGGTGAGCGTGACGGTGCCGACGATGATGCCGGCGCCGGCGCAGGTCGCCGCCACGTTCAGCACGCCGAGCGAACCTCCGGATAGCGCCTTCACCAGCCCGGAGTTCCAGAGGCCGCGGCCGATTTTTTCCTTTCCCGTGAAAACCTCCCACGGGATGAGCGCGGTATCGCGGCGCAGGAAGCTCGTGAGCGCCGAGACCACGGTCGCCCAGAACACCGAGAGCACCGGCGAGAAGCCCCATAGCATGAAGACCACGATCGAGACCAGCGACAAAAAGTGAAACCAGTACTTCTTCGTCAGGTTCCAGGCCGTCTCGACCTGCTCGAAGGTGACGTCCTTCATGCCGAACTTGCGCACGTCGATCTCGACCATCGCGAACAGCGCCAGGTAATAAAGACAGGTCGGGATCGTCGCCATCAGGATGACGTCGAGGTAGGAAATCTTCAGGAACTCGGCGATGAGGAAGGCGGCGGCGCCGAGCACCGGCGGCGAGATGATGGCGCCGAGGCCGCCGGCGGCAAGCAATCCGCCCGCCGCGTCCTTGCCGTAGCCGACCTTGGCGAGCATCGGATAGGCCACCGAGCCGAGCGTCACGGTGGTGGCGACGCCCGAGCCCGAAGGGCCGCCGAGCAGAAAGGAGGCGAGCACCACGGTGCGCCCGGCGCCCGTCGGCCTTCCGCCCATCGCGGAAAACGAGAAGTCGATATAGAACTTGCCGGCGCCCGAGAATTGGAGGAAGGCGCCGTAGATGGTGAACAGGATGATGAGCGAGGACGAAACGTCCACCGCCACGCCGAAGATGCCTTCGAGCGTCATGTACATGTGGCCGATGAGGCGCGGGATCTCGTAGCCCTTGTGCGTCCAGGGCGCCGGCAGATACGGCCCGAAGAAGGCGTAGAGCAGGAAGCAGGAGGTGATCACCGGCATGATCCAGCCCGTCGCGCGGCGCATCGCCTCCAGCACCAGCACGATCAGCGCCACGCCGAAGAACACGTCCCAGTCGTTCGGCGTGATCGAGCGGTCGAAGAAATCGTCGCCCTGGCTCACGAGGTAGGCGCAGATCGCGACGCCGAGCAGCGCGAGCGCCCAGTCCCAGGGCATGACGCGGTGGCGGAAGCGCCGTGAAACGGGAAAGATCAAAAACGAAAGGAACAGCACGAAAGCGACGTGCGTGGCGCGCAGCACTTCGGTGCGCACGATCTCGTAGGAAGCGTAGAGGTGGAAGAGCGACATCACCACCGCCACCAGGATGATGAAGTTCGCCATCGCGCCCGTGAACTTGTTCTGGACGCCCTCTTCGCGCTCGATCATCTCCTCGGCGCGTTTCAGCGCCTCTTCGGAGATCTCGGCGGCCGGCTGGTGGATGCGGGCGACTTCCTCGCTCATCAGCGGGAATTCGGGGTCAGGGCCACAATTAATTCGGGGTCAGGACCACAACCAATTATGGCCCTGACCCCGAATTCGGATTACTTGATGGTGATGCCTTTTTCGGCGAAGTACTTCACCGCGCCGGGATGCCAGGGCACGGGCGAGGCGTCCTTCTTCTGGTTCTCGAGCTTGATGTTCTCGGCTTCCTTGTGCGTGCGCACCAGGTCGTCCTTGTGGTCGAACACCGCCTTGACGATGCTGTACGCGGTCTTGTCGTCCATGTTCTGGTGGGCGACCAGCAGGTTGTTCACCGTGGCGATGCGATTGTCCTTGTCCATGCCATGGTAGACGTCCTTGGTGATGACGTCGGTGACGTACAGTTCACCGTACTTCTTGTTCATCGCCGGCACGACCTCCGCGTGGTCGACCAGCTTGATCTTCACGCCTGGCGTGTTGGCGAGATCGGTGACCGCCGCGGTCGGCAGGCCGCCGACCCAGAAGAAGGCGTCGATCTTGCGGTCCTTGATCGCGTTGACGGATTCGGCGACGCCGAGCCGCTCGCGCCTGAGATCCTTGTCTTTGTCGAGCCCCGCCGCCTCGATGACGCGGAACGCCATCACCTCGGTCGCGCTGCCGCCCGAGCCGGTCGAGACGCGCTTGCCCTTCAGGTCCTTCATCGAGTTGATGCCGGTGCCTTCGATGGTGACCACGTGCATGCGGTTGGGATACATGACGAGGAGCGTGCGCACGGGCACGGGCTTGCCCTTGAACTTGTCCTCGCCCTTGTAGGCGTCGAGCGTGGCGTCGGCCATCGTCATGCCGAGGTAGGGCTTGCCGGTGCCGATGAGCTGCAGATTGGCGACCGAGCCGCCGGTGACTTCGGCCGTGGCCTGGATACCGGGCACATATTTGGAGAGCACCGCCGCCATGCCGCCGCCGAGCGGGTAGTACACCCCGCCGGTGCCGCCGGTGGCGATCGAGATGTTCTGCGCGTGCGCTGCCATTGCAAGTGCAAACAGGGCGAGCGCCCGGATGATGAGCTGCATCAGATCCTCCTCGGGTTCCTCGGTTTTCTATCGGCCGCCGATTCTAACGCCAAGTTTGCGCAGCGCCTCCTCGCGCTTGGCCCGCGCCTTCTCGCCGACCTTCGAATAGAGGCTGCCGCCGTGGCTGTCCATCGCCACCAGCAGCGGCCCGAAGCCGCGCACGCGGAACTTCCACAGCGACTCGGGATTGAGATCGTCGAGGTCGACCTCCTCGATCGCCTCGACCCACGTCGTCTCGAGCGCCGCCGCGCCGCCGATGATGGCAAGGTAGGCGCCGCCCATTTCCTTGAAGGCGTCGAGCGAGTCCAGGCGCAGGCCGCCTTTGCCGATTACGAGGCGCACGCCGTACTGCTGCATCAGCGGCCGCGTAAATCGTTCCATGCGATCGCTCGTGGTGGTGCCGATGCAAACCGGCGCATAACCGGTGGGGTGCTCCGCACTGCGCGTCACCTTGCGCACATTCGGAGCGGTGTGGATGACTGCGTGGCCGGACAGGTCGAAGTGCGTCTTGCGGCCGTGGTCGAACATGTGGATCTGCGTCGCATCGCGCAAGCCGAAGAGCGTGCCGTTGAGCGTCACCGTATCGTCGATGCGCAGCGTGCGCGCCTGCGCTTCGCTGATCGGCATCGAGAGGTCGTAGTGCGCCATCAGGCGCCCAGCAGTGACTTCTTCAGGTCGTTCTGCACCGGCTTGTCGCCGAGCCAGATGCGCAGCAACGCGCGGTAGAAGTCCTCGCCGGCGATCGGCTTGCCGGCGGGCTTGCCGTTCACCGTGAGCTGCGTCGCCGCGCCGGTCCAGTCGAGCGTGATCGTCATGCCCTTCTTCGCCTCCTTGATCTCGGCAAAGAGGGCGGCGAGCTCCTTCACGCGCGGCTCGAGCGCCTTGTAGTCGTCCTCGGAGTGGTTCTCGCGCAGCCCCTCGACCAGCGCGTCGGTGAACTGCTCGGCGCCGACGTCGCGCAGCATGTGGATCGCCGCGCGCTTCGGGCCGGCGAGCTGCAGCACCGCGGCCGTGTCGGTCTTTTTCTCCGGGAGATAGAGACCGATGACATAGACGTTGAACACCACGCGCTTGCGCAGCCCCGCGCCGTTCAATACCAGATCACGCGATTCGACCTGGGTCTTGTCTTCCAGCCTGACACCTGCAACCTCGGCGCCGCTCGCCGCGAACACGGCGAATGCCAGGACGAAAAGTGCGATGCGCATTGTCATTCCTTCTCGTTTTCGGACTGCTGGAGCAGCATCCGCTTTAGATCAGGCTGCGCCGGCCGTTCGCCCAGCCAGATACGCAGCAACCCGCGAAAGAACTCCGCGCCTTGCATCGGATCGCCCTGCGCCACGCCGTCGACGAAGAGCGTGGTCGCGCCCGCTGAGGCCGAATAGTCGAGCACGATGCGCATGCCCCTGCGCGCCTCGCGCACGGCGCGGATCTTGGCGAACAGCGCCTGCGTCTGGGGCTGGATGCGCTCGAGTTCCGCCTCGCTGTGATTGGCCTCTAGGCCAATCTCGACGGATTCGCAGAACTGATCCGCGCTAGCGTCGCGCATCATCACGAGCACGATGCGCTTTGCGCCCTGCCCCTCGATTGCGCTCTGCGCGTTGGATACCTTTTGCGGCAGGTAGAGGCCGGCGACATAGACCTTGAAGAACATGCGCGTGCGCAGCGCCATGCCGTTGAGCTCCAGCGCCTGGCCGTCGACCTCGACGCGATCCTCGAGCTGCACGCCTTCCAGCTCACCGGCATGGGCGGATGCGACGAGCGCGAGAATAATTACGGTCCTGGCCCCGAATTCAGAAGCCATACTCGATGCCCGAGGGCCGCAAGGTGGCGCGCGCGCGGCGCGCCGAGTGGCACTGCATGTTGACTGCGACCGGATTCATGGTGATGTGCGTCGCCGCGGTCTCGACGTGCACCGCGAACGCGGTGGAGTCGCCGCCCAGGCCCTGCGGCCCGACGCCGAGCATGTTGACTGCCTGCCCCAATTCCTGCTCGAGCTTCGCGCCTTCCGGGTCGGCGCAGCGCGAGCCGAGCGGCCGCGTCGCGGCGACCTTGGCGAGGTGCACGCAAAGGTCGGCGGTGCCGCCGACGCCGACGCCGACGATGGTCGGCGGACAGGTCCTGCCGCCGGCCTCGAGCACGCAATCGACGACGAAAGTCTTCACCGCATCGACGCCCTCGGCGGGCACCGCCATGCGCAGCCAGGAGTTGTTCTCCGATCCGGAGCCCTTCGGGATCATCTCGATGGCGAGCGCGTCGTCATCCGAGAAGTCGATATTGATCACCGGCACGCCGCGCCCGCAGTTGTTGCGCTCGTTCACGCGCGTCAGCGGATGGACCACCGAGGAGCGCAGCGGATGCTCGAGCGTGGCGCGCTCGCAGCCGCGGCGGATCGCTTCCTTCAGCGCCAGGCCGTCGACCTCGACGCCGCGGCCGATCCAGACGTTGTAGATCGGGATGCCGGTGTCCTGGCAGAGCAGGTTGTCGGTGTCCTCGGCCACCGCGATGTTGCGGATCATCGTGCCGAGCATGCGCTTCGCGCCGGCATCGGTCTCGCGGCTCGCGAGCGTCTCGAAGCCCCGCTTGATGTCGGGCGGCAGCTCTTTCAGCGCCCGGATGTAGAGCTCCTTCGCCGCCTCCTCGACCTGTCGCAGCTCGATCTTCACTTGACCTCGATCTTGCGCTCCCGGACGACCTTCGCCCACAGCGCGGTCTCTTCCTTGATCGCGCGCGCGAACTCCTCGGGCGTATTGCCCACCGGCGAGAGCCCCTGCACGTAGAGGCGCCCGCGCAGGTCGCTCGCTTCGAGCGCGCGCTTCGTGTCCCGGTACACCTGGCGGATGATCTCCTTCGGCGTGCCGGTGGGCGCGACGATGCCGAACCAGCCGGTGTTCTCGAACCCGGGGAGCGTGTTCGCGATCGGCGGCACGCCCGGCAGCTGCGGCGTCTCCGTCCTGCTCGTCACGCCGAGCGCGCGCACGCGCCCGCCCTGGATGTGCGGCAGCGTCGCGGCCAGGTTGGTGACGGTGAATGAGGTCTCGGCGCCGGCGAGCGCCGCGAGCGCCGGGCCCTCGCCTTTGTAGGGCACGGCGAGCGCGTCGATCTTCGCGCTGTTCACGAAGCTCTCCGCGGCGAGATGCGTCTGCGAGCCGATGCCGGCGTGGCCGAAGGTGAGCCTGCCGGGACTGGCGCGCGCCGCGTCGATCAGCTCCTTCACGCTCTTGTACGGCGAGTTCGCCGGCACGGCGAGCACCTGCGGCCCCGACACGACGTTGGTCACCGGCACGAAATCCCTTTCCGGGTCATAGGCGAGCTTCGCGTAAATGTGCTGGTTCGCCGTGATCACCGAGCCCGATGGAAAAAACAGCGTGTAGCCGTCCGGCGCGGCACGCGCCGCTTCGGCGGCGCCCACGGCGCCGCCGGCGCCGCCGCGGTTCTCGATGACGACCTGCTGGGCCCAGATCTGGCTCAGCTTCTCGCCCAGCAGGCGCGCCGAAATGTCGGTCGCGCCGCCCGGCGGGAAGGGCACGATGAAGCGCACCGGTTTCTGCGGCCACTGCTGTGCGCTTGCCGCGAAGCTGACAAGCGCGGCGCAGATGAGCGCTATGGTTCTCATGTCCTTCCTCCTCCGGAAATTCTACAGCGCCAGCGCGAACGCCAAGCCGGCCGCGAGGACGAGGGCCGCGGCGACCGCCGCGAGGCTCTTCTGCCACTCGTGCCAGTCGAGAAACTCGATCGCCAGAACGCGCAGTCCGCCGCCTAGGTGCGCAGCCAGCAGCACGATGAGCCCCCATTCGGCGAACTTCACGAGCGGCTGCTCGGTCCACCGGAGGAACGCATCCATCTCGAGTCCCCGTCCGAGCGCCCAGAAATGCACCGGCAGGAAGAGCGCGAGCGCGATCCCCGACAAGCGATGGATCAGCGCCACGTGTTTCATCCGAACAGCACCAGCACGGCCCGCATGCCCATCCACGCCAGCAGCGCCGCAAATACAAGTAGGAATGCATCGCGCGAGCGCCCTCGCCAACCCAGCCATTCGGTCATCACCGGGCGCAAGCCGATTGGCGCGTGTACCGCGACCGCGAGCACGAAGATCGAGTAGAACGCGAGCCAGCCAACGCTGCCCCGAGTGCGCGCGAAGATCTCGGCTGCGGTAAGGCCGCCACGCACTGCATAGACGATGGTGACGAGGTGCACGAGCACGCACACCGCGAGCACCGCGGCGCTCGCCCGCTGCGCGATCCACAGCGCCGTGTCGGAGCGATAGCTCAGAGTTTTCCCTCCACCGCCGCCTTGGCCACCGCACGCTTCAGGCCCGCAATGCTCGCCGTGGGTGAGATGTGCTTCGGGCAGCGCTCCGTGCAGCTCATGTGCGTATGGCACGCATGGCAGCCCGCGTCGCCGGCGACTGCGCGCAGGCGGGCCATGGCCTTTGTATCGCGGGAGTCACGCACCAGCGTCCATGCGCGATTCAGCGCCGCCGGCCCGAGGTAGTCGGGATTCCAGCTCACGACATCGCACGCGGCATAGCAGATGCCGCAGCCGATGCACTCGATGCCCGGATCGATGCTCTTGCGCTCATCCGAATCCGGCGCGACGCGCGCGAAGTCATCTGCCTTGGTCGCGCCGCCGACGAAATGCCCGCCGGCACGCTCCCACTTGTCGAAGAACGTGCGCATGTCGGCGACCAGGTCGCGGATGATGGGCAGGTTGCGCAATGGGCGCAGTTCCAGCGTTTCA
>DASXRW010000130.1:0-13399 GCA_036506355.1 Burkholderiales bacterium | reverse complement strand
ATCACTTCTGCCGGCGCGCCTTGCGCGACGAGCTGGCCCTGGTGCAGCACGATGATGCGGTCGGCGAGCGAGCGCACCACGTCCATCTTGTGCTCGACCAGCAGGATGGTCTTGTCGCCCTGCGCCTTGATCTGGCTGATGAGCTCGAGGATCACCGGCACTTCGTCGACGCTCATGCCGGCAGTGGGCTCGTCGAACATGAACACTTCCGGCTCGAGCGCGAGGAGGATGGCGACCTCGAGCTTGCGCTGATCGCCGTGCGAGAGCGCGGCGGCGGTCACGTCGCGCTTCTCGGCGAGGGCGACGCGGCCCAGGTAGTGCTCGGCTTTTTCGATCAGCTCGATGTGCGAGCTCCAGGTCGCGAGCAGGCTCTTGCCGGCATTGGCGCGCGCCTGCACCGCGAGGCGCACGTTTTCCAGCACCGACAAGCGCGGGAACAGATTGGTGAGCTGGAAGGCGCGCCCGATGCCGCGCTTGGTGCGCTGCGGCGCGCCCATGCGCGTGATGTCTTCGCCGAAGAGATGCACCGAGCCGCTCGTCGCCGGCAGCTGGCCCGAGATCAGGTTGAAGTAGGTCGTCTTGCCGGCGCCGTTCGGCCCGACGATCGCCGTGAGCGTGCCGGGACGGAACTCGCACGACACGCCGTCGACCGCGACGTGCCCGCCGAAGCGGATCGACAGGTCCCGCGTCTGCAGTACGGGGCTTATTTCTTTACCCGGACCGGAACCTTCATTTCTTCGGGCTTGATCTCGCGCACGAGCTGCGGCACGGCCCAGGCGACGTTCGGATCCACCTTGATCTTGAAGTGGTACATCGACTGCATCGCCTGGTGGTCTTCCTTGCGGAAGCTCATGCGGCCTTTCGGCGTATCGAAGGCGAGGCCTTCCATGGCGCCGATCAGCTTCTCGGTGTCGGTGCTGCCTGCCTTCTTCAGCGCCTCGACCACCGCGATGCCGGCTGCCATGCCGCCCGCGGTGAAAAAGTCCGGCGGCGACTTGAAGCGTTTCTGGTGCTGCGCCACCAGCCAGTCGTTCACCTTGTTTTTCGGATGCTCGTAGTAGTAATAGGTCGCGCCTTCCATGCCGGGCACGGCCTTGTAGGCGGCGAGCGCCGGCAGGATGTTGCCGCCCGTCGCGATCTCGATGCCGAAGCGTTCGGGCTTGAGATCGGCCAGCTTGCCGACCGGCGTCTGGCCCGCCCAGATGACGAAAATCACCTTGCGGCCTTTCTTATCCTTGAGCGCGTTGAAGATGCGCTCCGCCGGCGCCGTGAAATCGGTCGTCTGTTGCGGGGCATATTCTTCATGGACGATCTGGGCGCCGGTGCCGGCGAGCGCGTCCTTGAACGCTTTCACGCCGTCGCGCCCGAAGGCGTAGTCCTGCGCGAGCGTCGCGATCACCGTGTCCTTCTTGCCGATCGCCACCGCGTTGGCGATCGCGTCCTGCGATGAGCTGCGCCCCGTGCGGAAAATGTAGCGATTCCAGTTCTCGCCGGTGATCTGGTCGGCGACGGCGGGCTCGACCAGCAGGATCTTCTTGCTCTCTTCGGCCACCGGCAGCATGGCGAGCGCGACGCCCGAGCTCGTCGGCCCGATCGCGAGGTCGACCTTGTCGTCGCCATAGGCCGCGGCGAGCTGCGCCTTGCCGACGTCGGGCTTGGTCTGGCTGTCCTTCTCGATGACCACCAGCTTGCGTCCGAGCACTTCCATCTTGCCGCCGGTCGCGTACTCGAGCCCCATCATCAGGCCGGCGTGCGTCTGCTTGGCGTACGCCTCGAGCGGTCCGGTCTTGTCGTAGACGTGGGCGATGCGAATCTCCTTCGCCTGGCCGAACGCTGCTCCGGCGAGCAAGGCGAGCGAGAACGCGACAATCGATGTGCGCAACTTCATGAACCCCCCTTAGAAAGTACCGCTAACTGATTCTATTCCGCCCGCGCCTGCGGCTTGGGTCGGCGTCCGACGGTGATATTGGCGTCTACGTCTTGTCCCTGGCGCTTGAGCTTGACCTTCGCCGACTGGCCCGGCGCGAGCGCCGCCACCAGATTGAGCAGCCCGACGGAGTCGGCCACCGGCTTACCCTGGATCTCGATCACCACGTCGCCGGGCTTCACTCCCGCCTTGTCGGCCGGGCCGCCGCGCAGTACGCCGCCGATCAGCGCGCCGCGCGCGGTGGCGAGGCGCAGGGACTCGGCGATCGGCGGCGTCAGCTCCTGGAGCTCGACACCGATCCAGCCGCGCGTCACGCTGCCGCTCTTCACGATCTGCTCGAGCACCATTTTGGCGGTCGACACCGGGATGGCGAAGCCGATCCCCATCGAGCCACCCGAGCGCGAAAAGATGGCGGTGTTGATGCCGACGAGATTGCCGGCGGCGTCGATCAGCGCGCCGCCGGAATTTCCGGGGTTGATCGGGGCGTCGGTCTGGATGAAGTTCTCGAAGGTGTTGATGCCCAGGCCGGTGCGGCCGAGCGCCGAGACGATGCCGCTCGTCACCGTCTGCCCGACGCCGAACGGATTGCCGATCGCGAGCACCACGTCGCCCACGCGCAGCGTCTCGGAGGAGCCGAAGCTGATCGCCGGCAGATTCTCGGAGGTGACGCGCAGCACGGCGATATCCGTCTCCGGATCGTTGCCCACGAGCTTGGCGAGCAGCTTCTTGCCGTCGGCGAGCGCCACTTCGATTTCATCGGCAGCTTCGACCACGTGGTGATTGGTGAGCACGTAGCCGCTCGTGCTGACGATCACGCCGGAGCCGAGGCTCGATGCGCGCTGTGCCTCGTCGGGCAGCTGATCGCCGAAGAAGCGGCGGAAGATCGGGTCGTTGAGCAGCGGATGGCGCGGCGCGCGGATCTCCTTCGAGGTGAAGATGTTTACCACCGAGGGCGCCGCGCGCTGCACCGCGTCGCTGTACGAGCTCGTGCGCACTGCCGGTTGCGCCGAAGGCGCGGCGTTCTGCACCACGGGAAGCTGCGCGCCGGGGCGCGCAGGCAGCCATTCCGGGCGGAACGTGGAGACGACGAACAACAGGGCGAGGGCAACCGTCGCGGCCTGCGAAAAGATGAGCCAGAGGCGCAGCATCGAGGGTGCGCCAAGTATACAAAAATTCCCTTGAAAACTAAGTGCTTACGTGCGAAATCGTGGACAAGGGAGAGGCGCGTCGCTACAATCGCCTGCTTTTGCGCCCTCCCATAAGAACGCCATCTTCATGAACGACAACGAGAAACCAGACAAGACGCGGCGCAACCTGGTGCTCGCCAGCTCTGCCGTGGGTGCCGCCGCCGGCCTCGGCGCAGCGGTCCCCTTTGTCGCCAGCATGTGGCCCTCGGAGCGCGCGCGCGCTGCCGGCGCTCCGGTCGAGGTCGATCTCTCGCGCATCGCGCCGGGCGAACTCGCGGTCATCGAATGGCGCGGCAAGCCGGTGTGGGTGATCCGGCGCACGCCGGAAATGCTCGCCTCGCTGAAAGCGGCGGAGCCGCGGCTTTCCGACCCGCGCTCGAAAGCCTCCGAGCAGCCGAAATACGCCGAGAACGAGTACCGCGCGGCGAAGCCCGAGGTCATGGTGATGGAAGGTGTATGCACGCATCTGGGCTGTTCGCCCCAGCTCAAGCCGGCCGACGCGAAAGGCGAGATGGGCGGCGACTGGGTCGGCGGCTTCTACTGCCCGTGCCACGGCTCCAAGTTCGATCTCGCGGGGCGTGTATTCCGCGGGGCGCCGGCGCCCACGAATCTGAAAGTGCCGCCTTACACCTTCGTTTCCGAGACGAGGCTCGTCATCGGCGAAGACGAAAAGACCAAGGGAGCGTAGGCATGGCGGTCGCCCTGTGGAAGTGGATCGACACGCGCATGCCGACCCTCGGCGCGGAATGGCGCAAGCACGCCGCCGAGTACTACGCGCCGAAGAACTTCAACTTCTGGTACTTCTTCGGCTCGCTCGCGCTGCTCGTGCTCGTGATCCAGATCGTCTCGGGCATCTTCCTGACGATGAACTACAAGCCCGACGCCAACCTCGCCTTCGGCTCGGTCGAGTATATCATGCGCGACGTGCCGGGCGGCTGGATCATCCGCTACATCCATTCGACCGGCGCCTCGGCGTTCTTCATCGTGGTGTACCTCCACATGTTCCGCGCGCTGCTCTACGGCTCGCACAAGGAGCCGCGCGAGCTGGTTTGGATCTTCGGCGTTCTGATCTACCTCACGCTGATGGGCGAGGCATTCTTCGGCTACCTTCTGCCCTGGGGCCAGATGTCCTACTGGGGCGCGCAGGTGATCGTGAACCTCTTCGGCACGGTGCCCTTCATCGGTCCGGATCTCGCGCTCTGGATCCGCGGCGACTACGTGGTGTCGGACGCGACGCTCAACCGCTTCTTCGCGCTGCACGTCATCGCGTTCCCGCTGGTGCTGCTGGGCCTCGTGGTCGCGCATCTGCTCGCTTTGCACGATGTGGGCTCGAACAATCCCGACGGCGTGGACGTCAAGAAGCTGAAAGGGCCCGATGGCCATTATTTGGATGCGATTCCCTTCCATCCGTACTACACGGTGAAGGATCTGGCGGGGGCAGTCGTGTTCCTCGCCATCTTCTGCTTCGTCATGTTCTTCGTGCCGGAGATGGGCGGCTACTTCCTCGAGTACAACAACTTCATCCCGGCCGATCCGCTGAAGACGCCGCAGCACATTGCACCGGTGTGGTACTTCACCCCCTACTATTCGATCCTGCGCGCGGTGCCGCCGCTGTTCCATTCGCAGTTCCCCGGCGTGATGGCGATGGGCATTGCGACGATGATTCTTTTCTTCCTGCCGTGGCTCGACCGCTCGCCGGTGAAGTCGATCCGCTACCGCGGCACGCTGTACAAGGCCTGGCTTGCGATATTCGTCGTCGACTTCCTGGTGCTGGGCTATCTGGGCACCGAGCCGACCACGGTGTGGGGCCAGTTCGGCTTCGACGCCTTCTTCCTCGACACCAAGGAGGTCGCCACTTGGGTGGCGCGCCTTTGCACCGTCATCTATTTCCTGTTCTTCTTCCTCATGCCTTGGTACACGGCGCGCGACAAGGTGCTGCCGGTACCCGAGCGGGTGGTGTACCACTGATGAAGAACCTCTTCGCCCTACTGCTGCTCGCGCCGCTCGCCGCGCTGGCCTCCGAGGCCGGCTATCGGCTCGACCGCTCGCCGCACGATTCGCGCGATCTCGTGAGCCTGCAATCGGGCGCGCGCACCTACGTGAACTACTGTCTGGGCTGCCACGGCATGCAGTTCATGCGCTACGAGGGCCTGAAGGAGATCGGCCTCACCGAGGCGCAGATCCGCGACAACCTGATGTTCACTGCCGACAAGGTCGGCGAACCCATGCGCATCGCCTTCCCGCCGAAAGAGGCGAAGGCGTGGTTCGGCGTCGCGCCCCCGGATCTCTCGGTGGCGGCGCGCTCGCGCGGGGCCGACTGGCTCTATACGTATCTGCGCACCTTCTATCGCGACGCGAAGACGCCGACCGGCTGGAACAACGCCGTGTTCCCGAACGTCGGCATGCCGCATGCGCTATGGCCGCTGCAGGGCCAGCGCGGCCTCGAGATCGCGTCGCACAAGGAAGGCGGCCACGCCACGGTGCAATACAAGTGGTCGGAGCTCTCGAGGGGCACGCAGACGGCGGCGGAGTACGACGCCACGGTGCGCGACCTCGTCAATTTCCTCGTCTATGTCGGGGAGCCCTCGGGCGTCTACCGCCGGCCGATCGGCATCGTGGTGCTGTTCGTGCTCGGCGTGCTGTTCGTGTTCGCCTATTTGCTGAAGAAGGAATACTGGAAAGACGTCAAGTAAGCGCGGGCGCGCCGCGCCCGGTCCCGGAGCCGCAAACCAAGCCATGATGCAACTTTATTCGGGCACCACCTGCCCATTCAGCCACCGCTGCCGCTTCGTGCTCTACGAGAAGGGCATGGATTTCCAGGTCATCGACGTGGATCTCTACAACAAGCCCGAAGACATCGCGGTGATGAACCCGTACAACCGCCTGCCGGTACTGGTCGAGCGCGACCTGATCCTGTACGAGTCGAACATCATCAACGAGTACATCGACGAGCGCTTCCCGCATCCGCAGCTGATGCCGGCAGACCCGGTGATGCGCGCCCGCGCCCGCCTGATGCTCTTCAACATGGAGGTGGAGCTCTTCTCGCAGATCGAGGCGCTCGAGTCCGGCAAGGAGAAGCAGGTCGAGCGCTCGCGCCAGCACGTCACCGACCGCCTGATCGAGCTCGCGCCGGTCTTCACCAAGACCAAGCACATGCTGGGCGATGACTTCACCATGCTCGACGTCGCGATCGCACCGCTCTTGTGGCGCCTGGACCACTACGGCATCAAGCTCGGCAAGACGGCGGCGCCGCTCATGAAGTACGCTGAGCGCATCTTCTCGCGGCCGGCGTTCATCGAGGCGCTGACGCCCTCCGAAAAGGTGATGCGGAAATAGGTCAAACGCCTCGAGCGATGAAAGAGATTCCGACCAAGCCTTATGTGCTGCGCGCGCTCTTCGAATGGTGCGTGGACAACGGCTATACGCCGCATCTCGCGGTCAAGGTCGATTCGCGCACGCAGGTGCCCCCCGAGTACGTGAAGGGCGGCGAGATCACGCTCAACATCAGCCCGAACGCCGTGCACAAGCTGCAGATGGGCAACGAGCTGATCGAGTTCTCGGCGCGCTTCGGCGGCGTGGCGCGGCAGATCTCGGTCCCGGTGATCAACGTCTATGCGCTCTACGCACGCGAGACCGGCCACGGCATGACCTTCGACGTCGAGGGCGCGAAGCCCGCGGTGCAGACCAAGGGCGAGACCGAATCCGTCTCCGCCAACACCAAGCCACCCGCGGCGCTGCCCGCGCCCACAACGCCCGAGCCGCCGAAGAAGCCCTCGGGTGGCAAGCCCACCCTCCGGCGCATCAAGTAACACCGGGCGCATAATCCGCCCTCAGCCGGTTTAGCTCAGTGGTAGAGCAACCGCCTTGTAAGCGGTAGGTCGTCCGTTCGATCCGGACAACCGGCACCACTTCATCCAGAAATGAAAAAGCCCGCCGAAGCGGGCTTGCGTGATTCCGAAGAAAACGCTGCTTACAGCGGCTTGATGTTCGCCGCCTGCAGGCCTTTCGGGCCGCGCTTCACTTCGAACTCGACCTTCTGGCCTTCCTTCAGCGTCTTGAAGCCGCTCATCTGGATCGCGGTGTGATGCGCGAACAGATCTTCACCGCCCTCGGTCGGGGTGATGAAGCCGAAGCCTTTGGAGTCGTTGAACCACTTAACAGTACCAGTTGCCATTTGATCTACTTCCTTTGATATGCCGCGACGATTCCGGGCGCGACGAAGCCGGGCAAGACGATCAAGGAAGTGATTTGACTGCCACTACGAACGACGCTGAATGCGGCGGGTGAGGGGTGCAAATTCGCTACCTTTGAATCACTGCGGGCCGAAGTATAGCACCCGGGGCGGGCAAACCGTCGAGCCGCCGGAAGGGCTACGGCCGCCTGCCGGCTGGGTCTAACATTCCGCCATGACCGACCTCGCCGACATCGTTACTTCCGCCTTCTGGCGCGTGAATCCGCCGGACGCAGATCCCCTGGAAACGCGCGAATGGCTCGACGCTTTCGACGCCCTAGTGCAGTCCGAGGGACGCGAACGCGCGACCTTCCTCCTGCGCAAGCTCCTGGAGCATGCGCGCGCGCGGCGCGTGCCGCTGCCGCCGGTGCTGAATACGCCCTACAAGAATTCGATCGGGCTCGCGGACCAGCCGCAGTTCCCGGGCAACCTCGAGCTCGAGAGCCGCATCTCGGCCATCGTGCGCTGGAACGCCCTCGCCATGGTGGTACGGGCGAACCGCGCCCACGCCGAGCTCGGCGGCCATATCGCGAGCTATGCCTCGGCGGCCGATCTGTTCGAGGTCGGCTTCAATCATTTTTTCCGGGTTGAAGATCTGGTTTATTTCCAGCCGCACTCGGCGCCGGGGGTCTACGCGCGCGCCTTTCTCGAGGGACGCTTGCCCGAGGAGCGGCTCGCGCATTACCGCCAGGAAACCGCAGGCAAGGGGCTCACTTCGTACTGCCACCCGTACCTGATGCCCGAGTTCTGGCAGTTCCCGACCGGCTCGATGGGCCTCGGTCCGATCAATGCGATCTACCAGGCGCGCTTCATGCGCTATCTCGCGGACCGCGGCCTTCTCAAGACCGAAGGGCGCAAAGTCTGGGCGTTCGTCGGCGACGGCGAGATGGACGAGCCCGAATCGCTCGCCGGCCTTTCGCTCGCGACGCGCGAGGGACTCGACAACCTGATCTTCGTCGTCAACTGCAACCTGCAGCGGCTCGACGGCCCGGTGCGCGGCAACGGCTCGATCGTGCAGGAGCTGGAAGGCTTGTTCGCCGGCGCCGGCTGGAACGTGCTGAAGCTCCTGTGGGGCGCGGACTGGGACGCGCTTTTCGCGCGCGACCACGACGGCGTGCTGCTCAAGCGCCTGCACGAGACGGTCGACGGCGAGTTCCAGATGTATGCGGCGACCGACGGACGCTTCAACCGCGAGCATTTCTTCAACAAGTACCCGGAGCTGCGCGAGCTCATCTCCGACATGAGCGACGCGGACATCGACCGCTTGCGCCGCGGCGGCCACGATCCGGTGAAGATCTACGCCGCCTATCGCGCCGCGCTCGAGCACAAGGGCCAGCCCACCGTGATCCTGGCGCAGACCAAGAAGGGCTACGGCATGGGGCACTGGGGCCAGGGGAAGATGGGCACGCACCAGCAGAAGAAGCTCGATGACGACGCGCTGCGCGAGTTCCGCGATCGCTTCTCGGTGCCGCTTTCGGACGACGACGTGGCGCAGCTGCGCTTCCTCAACCCGGGTGCGGACAGCCAGGAGCTGAAATACCTGCACGCGCGCCGCCAGGCGCTCGGCGGCTACCTGCCAGCGCGCAGCGTCGCCGCGCAAAAGCTCGCCGTGCCTGCCTTGAGCTCGAGCGAGCGCAGCCAGTCGACGACGATGGCCTTCGTGCAGCTGCTCGCTCAGCTCATGAAGGACGAGACCATCGGCAAGCGCGTGGTACCGATCGTCGCCGACGAGGCCCGTACCTTCGGCATGCAGACCCTGTTCCGCCAGTTCGGCATCTACTCCTCGGTCGGGCAGCTCTACGATCCGGAGGACCAGGACGAGCTCCTGTATTACCGCGAGGCGAAGGACGGGCAGATCCTGGAGGAGGGCATCACCGAGGCCGGCGCGCTTTCCTCCTGGCTCGCGGCGGCGACGGCGTACTCGGCGCACGGCACCGCCATGCTGCCGTTTTACATTTACTACTCGATATTCGGCTTCCAGCGCGTCGGCGACTTGATCTGGGCGGCGGCCGACTCGCGCGCGCGCGGCTTCCTGATCGGCGGCACCGCCGGGCGCACCACGCTCGCCGGCGAAGGCCTGCAGCACCAGGACGGCTCCTCGCACCTCGCGGCGAGCACGATTCCCAATTGCCGCGCCTACGATCCCTGCTTCGGCTACGAGCTGGCGACGATCGTCGAGGATGGTGCGCGCCGCATGCTCGAAGCGCAGGAGGATGTCTTCTATTACGTCACCGTCGCCAACGAAAACTATCCGCATCCGGCGGCGCCGCAAGGCGCCGCCGAAGGCATCCTGCGCGGTATGTACCGGCTGCGCGACGGCTCGCAGCTGCAGCTCCTCGGCTCCGGGCCGATCCTGCGCGAAGTGATCGCCGCCGCCGAGCTGCTGCAGAAAGACTGGAACATCTCCGCCGCGGCATGGAGCGTCACGTCATTCACCGAGCTGCGGCGCGACGGCATGCGGGCGGAGCGCGAGCGGCGCTTCGGGACGAAGGCGACGAGCTGGGTAGAGCAGTGCCTCGCCCCGACGAAAGGACCCATCGTCGCAGCGAGCGACTACGTGCGCGCGGTGGCCGACCTCATCCGTCCCTATGTGCCGCGCTCCTACGTCGCGCTGGGCACCGACGGCTTCGGCCGCAGCGACACGCGCGCCGCGTTGCGCGCCTTCTTCGAGGTGGACGCGAAGCACATCTGTATTTCAGCGCTCGCGGTGCTCGATTCGAAGCTAGCCGCCGACGCCCTGCACCGGTATGGGATCGACGCCGTGGCGCGGCCCCCCTGGGAGCGGTAAGGGCGGATAGCTCGGCGCAGGGGTCAGCTTTTCCTGGGTCGGAAACGCCTCGCGTTCGCGCGACTCCAGGACGCGCTCGTCCGGCCGCACCGGCAGGTGCTGCTGATCGCGCCGCGAATGCAGCTCGCGCAGCTCCGGGCGCGCGAATTCGGCCGACTGTCGATCGCGCTCGATGAGCGCGCGCTGAATTTCCGCCTGCTGCGCGAACGCCGGGAGCGATGCCAGCGCGAGAAAGAGCACGCAGCGCCTCATTGGATCTCGGCCGCCAGCCGCGCGCGGATCGCGGCGGCGAAATCGAGCACCTCCTGAGCGAGCGCGACGCGGTCGTCGACCGAGCGCATGATCGTCGGCAGCGCCACGACATCCATGCCGAGCGAGCGCACGCTGTCGACGAGCGCCAGGTCCTCGCTGTCGAGCACGAAGCCGTCGATGATCCGCAGGTACTCGCCGGCGATCGAGCGCGCCGAGAGCTCGCGGCCGAGCTCGCGCATCATCTTGGCGGCCGAGCCCTTGAGCGCCCGGCCGCCGACGATCGGCGTCACCGCGATCACCGGAGCGCGGCGCCTGCGCAAGAGCTCCTTCATACCCTCGATCTCGAGGATCGGCCGGATGACGTGGTACGGATTCGCCGGGCAGATCACCACGGCTTCCAGATCATCGGCGTGCAGGGCATCGATCACCTCGTCGGGAATGCGCGCGGCGTCCGCTCCGGCGTACTGGAAGCCATGCACGGCAGGTTCGCAGCCGAGCTGCGTGAAGTAGTCCTGGAAGGTGACCGCGCCGTCATCGGTCAGCACGTAAGTGCGCACGCGATCGTCGCTCATCGGCAGCACGCGCGCCGTGATACCGAGGTGCCGGCAGAAGTCGAGCGTGATCTGCGTCAGGCGCCGCTCATTCGCCAAGCCCTCGGCGCGCAAGAGCGGCGCGGCGAGCGAGCGATCGCCGTGGATCGGGCGGTCGGGGCCGCCGAGCGCCTTGAGCATGGCGTGCACGGCGTGGCTCTCGCCTTCCGGCTCCCAGCCGGCGTTCGCCGATGCGAGGCCCGCGAGCGTGTACAGCATGGTGTCGATGTCGGGCGAGAACGCGAGGCCGAGATGCTCGTAGTCGTCGCCGGTGTTGACCA
Organism: Burkholderiales bacterium; assembly: GCA_036506355.1. Lineage (GTDB taxonomy): Bacteria > Pseudomonadota > Gammaproteobacteria > Burkholderiales > SG8-39 > SCGC-AG-212-J23. The sequence continues at coordinate 2,143 of DASXRW010000130.1, read as the reverse complement.
CGACCATGAGCGCATCGCCGCGCAGGCGATACAGACCGTCGGCGAGCTTCGCGCCGCCGACCTGCCCTGCAAGTGCGACCACGCTACCCATCGGACGATCCTAGCACGCAGCTAGAGGCGCGCGCCGAGCTCCGCGCCTTCGCGCATGGCGCGCTTCGCGTCGAGCTCGCCCGCTTCGCGCGCACCGCCGATGACATGATCGCCGCGCAGCTCGCGCCGCGAAAGTTGGCCGGCGCAGATCACCACCGTGTCCGCCGGCACGACGGTTTCCTTCCCGTCGACGAGGACGTGCACGCCGGCGTCGTCGATCCGCCGGTACTCGACGCCTTTCATCATGCGCACGCCATGGCGCGCGAGCTCGGCGCGATGCACCCAGCCGGTGCTACGCCCGAGCGTATGGCCGAAGGGCGTGGTCGAGCGCTTCATCATGGTGATGTGGCGTGCGCCATTCGCCTTGGCCGCCGGCGGCTGCAGTCCACCCGGCAACTGAGCCGCCTGCGATATCCCCCAATGCGCCTCGAAGGCGTGCTGCTCGAGCGTCGCCGCGCGCTCGGCGGCGAGATAGAGCGCGACGTCGAAGCCGATGCCGCCCATGCCGATGATCGCCACGTCGACGCCCGGATTCACGCGGCCGGCGAGCACGTCGACATAGCTCGCCACCTTTGAGTGCTCGATGCCTGGAATCTGCGGCCGCCGCGGGTCGATTCCCGTAGCGACCACCACCTCGTCGTAAGCCGCGAGCTCTTGCTCGCTTGGCGCATGCTCGAGCGCGATGCGCACCCTTGCGCGGCGCAGCCGCTCGGCGTAGTAGGCGATCGACTCGGCGAACTCCTGCTTACCCGGGACGACCTTTGCCAGGTTGAACTGGCCGCCGAGCTCGCGCCGCCGCTCGAACAGCGTCACCTCGTGCCCGCGCTCGGCGGCGGTGGCGGCGCAGATCAATCCGGCAGGCCCGCCGCCGACCACCGCGATTTTCTTCCTCTTCTGCGCCGGCTGGATCAGCAGCGTGGTCTCGCGTCCTGCTCGCGGATTGACGACGCAACTCACGGGCTCGCCGATGAAGTAATGGTCGAGGCAGGCCTGGTTGCAGGCAATGCAGATGTTGATGCCGGCGCGGTCGCCGCGCTTCGCTTTGGTCGCAAACTCCGGATCGGCGAGCATCGCCCGCGCGAGCGACACCATGTCGGCGTCGCCCCTCGCCAGGATCTCCTCCGCCGTCTCGGGCGCGTTGATGCGGTTGGAGGCGATCACCGGGATGCCCACTGCCTGCTTCAGGCGGCGCGTAGCCCAGGCGAAGGCGCCGCGCGGCACCGCCTGTGCGATGGTCGGGATGCGTGCCTCGTGCCAGCCGATGCCGCTATTGAGGAGCGTCGCGCCCGCCGCCTCGACTGCGCGCGCCACTTGCACGATCTCCTCGCCGCTGAGGCCGCCTTCGACCAGGTCCAGTGCCGATATCCGGTAGACGATGATGAAGTCGCGGCCCGCCGCCTCGCGCGTGCGCCGCACCAGCTCGGTGGCGAAGCGCATCCGTTTCTCGAGCGGCCCGCCCCATTCATCGGCGCGGTGGTTGGTGCGCGCGGCGAGGAACTGCGTGACCAGGTAGCCCTCGGAGGCCATCAGCTCGACGCCGTCGTAGCCGGCCTCGCGCGCAAGCTGCGCGGCGCCGGCGAAATCGGCGAGCGTCTGCTCGATCTCCGCGCTGGTCATCTCGCGCGGCGCATGCGGATTGATCGGCGATTTCACCGCCGACGGGGCGACCAGGCGGTCGTGAAAGCCGTAGCGGCCGGCGTGCAGCAGCTGCAGCACGATGCGTCCACCGGCCTCATGCACCGCGCGTGGAATCGCGCGATGGTTCTCGGCGTCCGCCTGCGTCGAAAACTGCGCGCGGTGCGCGGCGAGGTTGCCGGCGTCGTTCGGCGAATAGCCGCCGGTGACGATGAGCGCGGCGCCGCCCCGCGCGCGCTCGGCGTAGAAGGCGGCGAGCTCGGCCATGGCGTTGCGCGCCTCGAAGCCGGTGTGCATCGAGCCCATCATGATGCGGTTGGGCAGCGTGACAAAGCCGAGCTCTAGAGGACGAAAGAGATGCGGATACACCGCGCGGATTTTAGCCGCGCAGCACCAGCACGGTTCCCGCGATCACCAC
>DASXRW010000129.1:0-2230 GCA_036506355.1 Burkholderiales bacterium | reverse complement strand
CGCGCGCCGGTGCCGCCGCACCCGGAATACGACCTCCTGTGGTTCATCGCCAATTACGCGCCCGAGCTCGAGCAGTGGGAGCGCGACATCTTCCTGATGGTGCGCTCCGAGTCGTTCTACTTCTACCCGGTGTTCGCCTGCCAGATCATGAACGAGGGCTGGGCCTCGTACTGGCATGCGCGCCTCTTGCGCGAGGCGGACTTCCTGCCGCAGCCGCTATACCTGGCGGCGATCAAGGCCCACTCGGACGTGGTGCGCCCGTTCGCGAGCGGCCAGCAGACCGCGCTCGCCATCAATCCCTATCACCTCGGCTTCACCATCTGGGAGCGCATCGTCGAGAAACACGGCATCGAGCGCGCGCGCGAGGTGCGGCGCGACGAGGACGACTTCGGCTTCGTGCGCAACTGGCTCGACGAGGAGCTCGCCGCCCAGTCCGGGCTCTTCGTCTACGAGACGCGCCCTGGCGACGAGATCCGCGTGGCGTCGAAGGACATCAACGTGATCCGCGAGGCGATCCTCGGACCGAAGTTCAACTTCGGCTCACCGCGCGTCGCCGCGGTGGAGCTCAAGCACGACGGCAGCCTCGGCCTCGCGCACGACCATGCGAGCGACGGGCGCGGACTGGACGTCACGCGCGCGAAGCGCGTGCTCGATTACGTGCACCGCGTCTGGCGCCGCCCCGTGCGCCTGGCGACGACCAACGAGCGCAACGAAGCGGTCGAGCTCGCCGCCTAGAGCAGCAGCACCAGGATCAGCACGATCAGCAGGATGACGATCAGCTGATCGTTCGTCAGCTGGCCGCCTGCCGGCAACAGGTCGATCTTGCCGGCGAGCGCGCTGACCTCCGCATCGGTCATCGCATCGACCCGGGCCGCCGCGTCCTTCACATCGAGGCCCATCTTCTGCAGCTGCTGCACCACTTCGGGCCGCTCAAGCGCCGCCTTGACCCGCTCGCGTTCCGATTGAAGCGTCTGGTCCGTGCCGATCATTCCGGCCTGGACCGAGGGCGCTACCAGCCCGCATGCGACGATCAGAATCCCAAGCAGTCGTTTCATCGTTGACTCCGTCTTGTTTGGGGGATTCGAATATAGCGGCGCGATATGACACGGGTCATGGGCATAATGCCGGCCCATGAAAGCCTACGTCCTGCGCGCCGAGCCCGACAGCATGGCGCTCGAGCTGCGCGAAAAGCCGCAGCCCGAGCCCGGTCCCGCTCAGCTCCTGGTACGCGTTCGCGCCGCGAGCCTGAACCGCGGCGAGCTGATCCGCGGCCAGGGCCTCGTCAAGCCCGGTACCGAGAAGCCCGCCGGCATGGATGCCGCGGGCGAAGTCGTCGGCACGAACGAGCGCGTCATGGGGCGACTCCCCGGCGCGTTCGCCGAGTACGGCCTGATGGACAAGCAGGATGCAATCCCCGTCCCTTCCACGCTCGGCTGGGAAGAGGCCGCCGCCGTCCCGATCACCTTCCTCGTGGTCTACGACATGCTTGTGCAGCAGGGCAACTTGAAGAGCGGCGAGTGGCTGCTCGTCACCGGCGTCTCGGCCGGCGTCGGCGTCGCCGCGCTGCAGGCGGCCAAGGCGCTCGGCGCCAAGGTCATCGGCACCTCCGGCTCCGCCGACAAGCTGGAGGCGCTGAAGAAGCATGGCCTCGACGTCGCCATCGCCACGCGCAAGGGCGATTTCCACGACGCGGTGATGAAGGCCACCGACGGCAAGGGCGTGAACCTCGTCGTCAACAACGTCGGCGGCACCGTGTTCGCCGAATGCATCCGCTCGCTCGCCTACGAGGGGCGGCTCGCCACGGTCGGGTACCTCGACGGCACGATGAGCGCCGAGATCGATCTCGACGCGCTCCACTCCAAGCGCCTGAAACTCTTCGGCGTCTCGAACAAGCTGCGCACCGCACCGCAGCGCGCGGCCACGGTGGAGGGCTTCAAGCGCGATTTCCTGCCGCTCTTTGCCAGCGGGAAACTAAAACCGCTCGTCGACCGCGTCTACCCGTTCGATAAGCTGCGCGAAGCGAAGCAGTTCATGGAATCGAACGCGCAGGTGGGCAAGATCGTCATGAAAATCTAATCGGGGTCTCAGCTGACCCCGAATTATTCGGCTTTGATGTGCGCCTCTTTCACCACCTTGCCCCAGGTGTGGTACTCGCGCTCGATGTAGCGGCCGAATTCCTCCGGTGACATGGCGAGCGGTTCGACGCCGGTCTTGTTCAGCGCCGCGACGA
>DASXRW010000128.1:0-2970 GCA_036506355.1 Burkholderiales bacterium | reverse complement strand
GTCGCGGCGGTCGACGGCATCCTGCAGGTGCAGGCGAAGGCCGACACCGACTACTTCCTGCGCGTCTGCGGCCGTCCGTTCGGCAGCGCCGAGGTAAAGCGCATCGGGGACACGATGCTGAAGGCCTACCGCTGGCAGTACATCGGCTCGGGCGTGCAGGACGAGCGCTTCCAGAAGATCCTCGGCGGCATGATCACCGAGGCGCAGATGCAGCGCATCGGCGCCGCGCTCACGCCGCTGATGAACTGAAGGGAGAAAGCGATGAGCCCGGGCGTGTTGTGGAGGCGGGTGAAGGTCCTGCTGCGCAGGATCGGCCGCGGCGCGCTCGGGTGCTCGATCGACGAGCTCGACTCGCGCATGGTGCGCGATGTCGGTCTCGAGGCCTGGCGCGGCGCGTTGGGCGTCCGCGCGGAGATCGACCGGCGCGGCCTTGAGCGGATCAACTCGCTGATCTAGAAAGGGGTCAGAGCAATTTTCCTGTAACTACTAACGCTCGTAGGTGTAACAGAAAAATTGCTCTGACCCCTTTTCCCGGTTCAGGCCGGCGCCTGCAGCGCGGCGATGCGGACCTGGATCGGCGGGTGCGTGGCGAAGAGCTGCGACAGCCGCGAATCGCTGCTGATGCCGAAGGCTTTCACCGAGTCGGGCAGCCCGCCGGTCTGCAGGCCGCCGAGGCGCGAGAGCGCCGCGATCATCGGCTGTGGCGAGCCCAGCAGGTTCGCCGAGCCGCGGTCGGCGCGGAACTCGCGCTGGCGCGAGAACCAGGCGACGATCGCCGAGGCGAGGATGCCGAAGACGATCTGGCTGACGATCATGGTGATGTAGAAGCCCGGGCCGACGCCGCGCTCGGTGCGGAACACCGCCTTGTCGACGATGAAGCCGACCACGCGCGACAGGAAGAACACGAAAGTGTTAAGCACGCCCTGAATCAGCGTGAGCGTCACCATGTCGCCGTTCGAGATATGCGTCACCTCGTGGCCGAGCACGGCCTCGACCTCCTCCTTGCTCATCGCTTCGACCAGGCCGCTCGACACGGCGACCAGCGCCGAGTCCTTGAAGGCGCCCGTAGCGAAGGCGTTCGCCGGGCCTTCGTAGATTGCGACCTCCGGCTTGCCGATCCCGGCGGCGTCAGCGAGCTTGTGCACCGTCTGCACGAGCCAGTATTGCGTCGTGCCTTCGGAGCCGTCGATCAACTGCGCGCCGACCGACCACTTGGCGATGGTCTTGGACAGGAGCAGCGAGATGAATGCGCCGCCGAAGCCGAAGATGGCCGAGAACACCAGCAGCGAGAAGTAATCGATGCCGTTCGCCGTGAGCCAGCGGTCAAAGCCCAGCACGCTCACGACGATGGACAGCACCACCATCACCGCAAGGTTGGTGGCGATCAAAAGCAGCACGCGTTTCATGGGGATTCGTTCTCCTTTGCCGCGCTAATTGGGGGCCGATTGTAAGGATTTCAAGATGGCGCGCGCGCCCTTCTCGGCGATCACGTAAGTCGGCGCATTGGTATTCCCGGAGGTGATGCGGGGGAATATCGACGCATCGATCACGCGCAGGCGCTCCATGCCGTGCACGCGCAGCTCGTCGTCGACCACCGCCATGGGATCGCGGCCCATCTTGCAGGTTCCCACGGGATGGAAGATGGTCGTGCCGAGCTCGCCGGCAGCCTTGGCGAGCTGTTCATCCGTATCGTTTGAAACACCAGGCCGGTATTCCTCGGGTTCGTATTTGGCGAGCGCCTTGGCCGCCATGATGCGGCGGGTGAAGCGCATGCCATCGATGGCGACCTTCCGGTCGTCTTGTGTGCTCAGGTAGTTGAGCCGGATCTCAGGGTAGGCCGCGGCGTCGGGCGACTTGATGCGCACCCAGCCGCGCGAGCTCGGCCGCAAGTTGCACACGCTCGGCGTGATCGCCGGGAAGCTGTGCAGCGGATCGCCGAACTTGTCGAGCGAGAGCGGCTGCACGTGCCACTCGATATTCGGCGTCGGCTGCGCGGGATCGCTCTTCGCGAACGCGCCCGCCTGCGAAGGCGGCATGGTGAGCGGCCCGGTGCGGAAGAGGAAATACTCGGCCGCCATTGCTGCCTTTCCGATCCAGCTGTTGGCGACGCCATTGAGGGTTTTGACGTTCCGCACCTTGTACTGCTGGCGGATCTGCAGATGGTCGTGCAGATTTTCGCCCACGCCCGGCAGGTCATGGACCACGGGGATTTGCAGCCGTTGAAGCATGGCGGCGGGACCGACGCCCGAGAGCTGCAAGAGCTGCGGCGAGCCGATGGCGCCGGCGGCGAGGATCGTCTCGCGGCGCGCTTCGGCGAACTGCAGCTCGCGGCCGCGGACGAATTCCACGCCCTGGGCGGTGCGGCCGCTCGTGCGCAGCTTGCTCACGTGAGCATCGATCAGCACGGTGAGGTTCTTCCGGTGCAGCACCGGGCGCAGGAACGCGTTGGTCGCGCTCCAGCGCCGGCCGCGCTTCTGGTTCATCTGGAAGTAGGCGCAGCCGAAGTTGTCGCCGTTGTTGAACACCTTCACTTTTGGAATGCCGCATTCGGCGGCGGCCTCGCGGAACGCGTCGATGATCTCCCAGCGCACGCGCGGGTCCTCGATGCGCACCTCGCCGCCCGCGCCGTAGCCGTCGGTCGCGCCGCGCTCGTAGTCCTCCAGCGAGCGGAATGTGGGCAGCACGTCATCCCACGCCCAGCCGCGGTTGCCGAGCGCCGCCCAGTGGTCCCAGTCTTCCTTCTGGCCGCGCATGTAGATCATCGCGTTGATCGAGGAGCAGCCGCCGAGCACGCGGCCGCGCGCGTAATGGATCGAGCGGCCGGCGAGATGCTCGTCGGGCTCGGTCTTGTAGCACCAGTCGGTGCGCGGGTTGGCGATGGTGTAGAGGTAGCCGACCGGGATCGGGATCCAGAAATAGTTGTCGCGGCCTCCGGCCTCGATGAGAAGCACCCGAGTTTCCGGGTCGCGC
>DASXRW010000127.1:0-8249 GCA_036506355.1 Burkholderiales bacterium | reverse complement strand
TCGGGCTTCTGCGGATGGTTGGGGAGCTGCAGCCGCTCCTCCCGGTCCGCGGGGTAGTTGTCGATCACCAGCTTGATCGGATCGAGCACCGCCATGCGCCGCGGCGCAATGTCGTTCAAGTCCTCCCGCATGCAGTCTTCGAGGATGGAAAACTCGATCACCTGGTGCGCCTTCGACACGCCGGCGCGCTCGGCGAGCAGGCGAAAGCCGCCCGGCGTGTAGCCGCGCCGCCGGCCGCCGGCAAGGGTGGGCATGCGCGGATCGTCCCAGCCGCTGACGTGCTTTTCCTCCACCAGCTGGATGATCCTGCGCTTGCTCAGCAGGACGTAGGTCAAGTTGAGGCGCGCGAACTCGATTTGCTTCGAAAGCGGGCGCCGAAAAAATCCAGCTTCGGCGACGCGCTCGTTGAACCAGTCGTAGAGAGGCCGATGATCTTCGAATTCCAGAGAGCACAGCGAGTGTGTAATACCCTCGATGCAATCCGAGGTGCCGTGCGCCCAGTCGTAGGTCGGGTAGATGCACCACTTCTCGCCGGTGCGGTGATGGTGCGCGTGGCGGATGCGGTACATCACCGGGTCGCGCAGGTTCAGGTTCGGCGAGCGCATGTCGATCTTGGCGCGCAGCACGTGGCTGCCGTCGGCATGTTTGCCGTCGCGCATCTCGGCGAGGAGCCGCAGACTTTCGGCGGCCGATCGACTCCGGAACGGCGAATCCTGCCCCGCCTCGGTGAGCGTGCCGCGAGTCGCGCGCATCTCGTCGGCGGACTGCGAGTCGACGTAGGCGTGGCCGCGCTCGACGAGCGCGCAGGCGAACTCGTAGAGTTGGGCGAAGTAGTCGGAGGCGTAATGCTCGTACGGCTGCCAGTCGAAGCCCAGCCAGTGCACTGCTTCCTTGATGGCGTCGACGTACTCCTGTTCTTCTTTTATGGGATTGGTGTCGTCGAAGCGCAGATGACAGCGCCCGCCGTACTGCTGCGGCAGCCCGAAGTTGAGGCAGATCGCCTTGGCATGGCCGAAGTGCAGATACCCGTTCGGCTCGGGCGGGAAGCGGGTAACTATTTCCTTGTACTTGCCCGAGGCAAGGTCGGCCTCGACGATCTGGCGGATGAAGTTGCTGGCGGAAGGAAAGCCGGGTTTGTTCACTGCGCCAATTTTACTGGCTGGCGCGACCGGACCCGGATGAAAGTACTGAAACTAATCGGATTTCGCGCCGGCGGGCGTCAATAGATAACCCTCGAGTTCGCGCGTAAGGCGCCGCCGCCTTTCCGCGACCAACGGCGTACACTAAAACCGCTCACCTCTGGGAGGAGGCCTCATGCTCGTGCGCAAGCCGCTGGTACTCGCCATGCTCGCCGCCGGAATCATCGCGAGCGATGGTTTGCCTGAAGCGCAGTCGACCGTGTTCGTGCCGGAGCTCGCCATGCTCGATGGCGCGCTGTGCACCGGGACGATGGCGACAACGCCGTTCCAACCGCTATTGCTGGCGCAGATGAAAACCGAAGTGAGCCCGGCGGCCAAGGCCGCGGCGAGCGCCGCACCGGCGCCGGCATCGGCCGATCAGCCGCTGATCGCGGGACTCGGCGCGCGCAGCTTCAAGATCACCACGAGCTCGAAGCAGGCGCAGCAGTACTTCGACCAGGGCCTGCGTCTCGCCTGGAACTTCAACCACGCCGAGGCGCAGCGCGCGTTCCAGAAGGCGCAGCGCTTCGATCCCGAGTGCGCGATGTGCTACTGGGGCGAGGCCTACGTGCTCGGTCCGAACATCAACGTGCCGATGGATCCGGGCGCTAGTGCGCCGGCCGCCGCTGCCGCGGCAAAGGCGAAGTCGCTCGCCGCAAAGGCGACCCCGCGCGAGCAGGCGCTGGTCGCGGCGGTCGCGGCGCGTTACAACACCGATCCGCGCTTCGAGCGGCCGATGCTCGACGAGGCCTATGCGGGCGCTATGGCGAGCGCCGCGGCGAAGTTTCCCGACGACCTCGACATCCTCGCGATGTATGCGGAATCGCTGATGGACCGCTCGCCGTGGAACTACTGGCAGCCGGGTGGCGCCAATCCCAACGCGGTGGTGGCGCCGCTCGTCCCCACGCTGGAGACCGTGCTGAAGAAAGATCCGAACCACATCGGCGCGATCCACCTCTATATCCATGCAGTGGAAGCATCGGCTGACGCCAAGCGCGCGGAAGCATTCGCCGACAAGCTGGCGAAGCTCGCGCCGAACGCGGGGCACCTCGTGCACATGCCGGCGCATATCTACTATCGCCTGGGCCGCTACAAGGATTCGCTGGCGACCAACCAGGTCGCGGTGAAGGTCGACGAGGCGTACATCAAGCAGTTCGCGCCGCAGGGCGTCTATCCGCTCGGCTACTACTCGCACAACCTGCATTTCGTGATGGTCTCGGCGCAGATGTCGGGCGAGGCGCCGATCGTCGTCGCGGCCGCGGGCAAGCTCGCAGCCAACATCCCGGATGAGGTGGCGAAAGCGGTGCCGCTCGTCGTGCCGATGAAAGCCGGCCCGTACTGGGCGCATGCGCAATTCAGCGACCTGCCGACGGTGCTCGCGCTGCCCGATCCGGGCGCGGCGCTGCCGTACCTGCAGGTCGCCTGGCGCTATGCGCGCGGCGTCGCCTTCGCGCAGAGCGGCAACCTCGAGGCCGCGCGCACCCAGGTCGCCGAAATCGAGCGGCTCGTGTCGAGCGCCGACTACAGCGCATTCACCGCCTGGGGCATTCCGGCGAAGGACGTCGGCCGCATCGCGTCCCACGTAGTGCGCGCGCGCATCGCGCAGGGAACCAAGGACCTCGACGGCGCGATCCGCGAGCTCGAGGCGGCGGTGGCGATCCAGGACACGCTGCCCTACATGGAGCCGCCGTACTGGTACTACCCGGTGCGCCAGACGCTCGGCGCCATGCTGCTGCTCAAGGGCGATAACCAGCGGGCCCGCGACGCATTCCGCGAGAGCCTTGCCAAGACGCCGAACAACGCCTGGTCGCTGTATGGGCTCAAAACCACCTTCGAGCGCCAAGGCATGGCCGCGGAGGCGCGCGAAGCCGAGAAGTACCTGGCGCGCGCCTGGAGCGGCGATCGCAAGCGCCTCGACCTGCAGCGGCTCTGAATTCCGTACAACGTCCGTGGTTAATGGAGGGCAGCAGAAGATGAGATTGCTCACTACCATCGTCGCATCCGCTTTCGCTGTTGCAGCGTTCGCGCACGAAGAGGATGCCGGCAAAGGCCAGCTCGGCAAGGTGAATTTCGCCAACTCGTGCAGCCCGAAGGTGCAGCAGAAGGTCTCGCGCGCGGTCGCCATGCTGCATTCGTTCTGGTGGCCGGCGGGCGAGAGCACTTTCCAGGAAATCGCCAACGAGGATCCGAATTGCACGGTCGCGGCGTGGGGCTTCGCCTCGATCCTCATGTACAACCCGTTCGTCGGCGGAACGCCGCCGAAGGACATAGCACGCGCGCAGGCGGCGATCGACAAAGGCCGCCAGATGGGCGCGAAGACGCAGCGCGAGAAGGACTATCTCGAAGCGGTCGCGGCCTACTGGGAGGATTATGCGAACCGCACCGAGCGCCAGCGCGCGCTTGCTCGCTCCAAGGCCTACGAGGCGCTCGCCGCCAAGTATCCGAAGGACGATGAGGCGCAGATCTTCAATGCGCTCTACCTGATCGCCATCCAGCAGGCGTCGGACCAGACTTACAGCAATTCGCTGAAGGCCGCGGCGATCCTCGAGAAGCAGTTCGCGAAGTACCCGAACCATCCGGGCGTGGCGCACTACCTGATCCACAGCTATGACGCGCCACCGATCGCGCAGAAGGGTGTGCCCTCGGCCAAGCGCTACGCCAGCATCGCGCCGGCGGCGCCGCACGCGTTGCACATGCCGTCGCACATCTTCACGCGCGTCGGCGCATGGCAGGATTCCGCGGCGACCAACCGCCGCTCGGCCGATGTCGCGCTGAAGGGCAACGAAGGCGATGACGCCCTGCACGCGATGGACTACATCGTCTACGCCTACCTGCAGCTCGGCCGCGACGGCGAGGCGCGCAAGACCTACGAAGAAGCGGCGCGCGTGAGCCCGTCTACGCCGCGGTTCGTCGGGCCCTATCCCCTGGCGGCGATGCCCGCGCGCCTGGCCGTGGAGCGCGGCGCGTGGCGCGAAGCGGCGCAGCTGCAGCCTATGCAAAGCAAGTTCCCATTCACGGAGGCCGTCACCTACCAGGCGCGCGCGATCGGCGCGGCGCGCATGGGCGATGCGGCGGCGGCAAAGGCGGATCTCGAGAGAATCACCGAGAAGCGCGACGCGCTGCGCGCGGCGAAGAACGACTACTGGGCGACCGAAGCCGAAGTGATGCGCCTCACGGCGGCGGCCTGGGTCGCGCTCGCCGACGATCGCGGCGAGGAAGCGCTCGGCCTCGCGCGCCAGGCGGCAGATCTCGAAGACAAGAACGACAAGCACCCGGTGACGCCGGGCCGCATCCTGCCGGCGCGCGAGCTCTTGGGCGACATGCTGATGGAGCTCAAGCGCCCGGCCGACGCGCTGAAGGAGTACGAGCAGTCGCAGAAGCGCGAGCCCAACCGCTTCCGCGGCCTCTACGGCGCGGCGCTCGCCGCCGAGATGGCAGGTGACGCCAAGGCTGCGCGCCGCTACTACGGGCGCCTCGTGCAGATCGCCGGCAAAGGAGAACCGCGAGCCGAGCTGACGCTCGCGCGCGCCTACCTGTCTCAGTAAATTCGGGGACGCGCAGTCTGAACTGAGCGAACCAGTTCGGGCTCCGTCCCCGATTTAATATTTCCCGCATGCGCAGCTTCCTGGTCGTTTTGGCTGTCCTCGTCGCGACCCATGCGGTAGCGCAGAACTTCCCGAGCCGGCCGATGAAGATCCTGGTGCCGGCGGGCGCGGGAAGCTCACCCGATATCCGCGCGCGGCAGATCGCGGCGAAGCTCTCGGAGGCCTTCGGCCAGCCGGTGATCGTCGACAACCGGCCGGGCGCGAATGGCCTGATCGCGGCGCGCGAGGCGGCAAGAGCGCCGGCCGACGGGCACACGCTGTTCCTTGCGCTGATCAATAACGCGGTGGCCGACGCGCTGAGCCCGGATCCGTGCTGCCGCCTGGGCATGGAGCTCATGCCGGTGTCGCGCTTCTCGATGACGCCGTACATCATCGTGGTGCATCCGAACGTGCCGGCGCAGTCGCTGAAGGAGTTGCTCGACCAGGCAAAGGCCAGGCCCGAATCGGTGAGCTATGCCTCGCACGGCCCGGGAAGCTTGAGCAACCTGCTGGGCGAGTGGCTCAAGAGCGAGTGGGGCGCGCGCCTTCTGGAAGTGCCCTACAAGGGCGTGAACTCCGAGATCCCCGACCTGCAGAGCGGCCAGGTGATGAGCGCCTTCGTCGTGCCGCAGGTGGTGGTGGCGGCGATCAAGGCCGGGAGGCTCCGCGTGCTCGCGGTCACCGCCCGCGAGCGGCTTGCGATCCTTCCCGACGTGCCGACCACCGCGGAGGCCGGCGTGCCCGGTCTCGAGGCGGTGGTGTGGAACGGCATCTTCGTGCCGGCGGGCACGCCGCAGGGTGTAGTACAGGCGCTGCACCGGGAACTCGTGGGCGCCTACAACGCGCCCGAGATCCGCGAGCAGCTGCGCGCCGGCGGCTCCTATGCCGCCGCCGACACGCCCGAGGAGTTCGCCGCCTTCGTGCGCGCCGAGAAGGAAAAGTGGGGCAGGGTGATCCGCGAGGCGGGCATCAAGGCACCCTAGCGAATTCGTTTAACAAGCGCGGCGACATTCTCTGTGGGCCATGTCGGGCGCCGTGCCCCATCGTCGTGCGTAACTTTCCTGACGTTACCTTTACGCCCGAGGACATCCGCCGACATGGGCCAGAGACTGCTGCCGCAAAACCTGATCGATCTCTACGCGCATTCGCTCGCGATCGAGCGCGAGGCGTTCAAGCGCTTCATCGAGCTCGAGCGCTTCATGCGTGACGTGGGCATGGACCACATCGCCGAGGAGTTCGAGAAGATCGGAAGAGAGGAGCAGGAGCAGTACGAGGCGCTCGCCGTCGGCACCGCCGAGCGCGCGCTGCCGGCGCTCGAGAGCTGGGAGTACGCCTGGCACTATCTCGGGCCCGACGCCGACCGGGTGAACGCGCCGAAGAATGCCCGCGACGCGATCAAGCTTGCGCTTGCCACCGAGCGCCGCGCGCAGAACTTCTACGTCGACGTCGCCGAGCATGCCAACGACGACGCGGTCTGCGCGTTTGCCGCGGAGATGGCTGCCGACGAGCAGCGCCACGTCGCGCGCCTCGAGCAGCTGCTCGCGCGCGAGCCGGAGCCGGCGAAGAGCGCCGACGAAGACGCCGAAATCCTGCGGCGCTAGCCCTTAAAGACCCACTCGCCGTTCGCGCGCCGGCAGGCGACGCCCTTCACCGCGTCGCTCACTTTGCTGGTCGATACCTTGGTCACGAATTCGCGGCAAGGGCTCGTCTTATCCCCGACGTTGCGCGTCGGCGTGAGCTCGTACTGCACGCCGGAGCTGTTCTTCCACTTCACGGTATTCCTTTCGCCCGCGAGCTCGAGCGCATGGCCCATGCACGCGCGGTCGGCGTCGTCGAGCGCGCGGCCGATCTTCGAGCCGATCACGGCGCCGAGCACGCCGCCTACGAGGATCGCGACCGGCCGATTCTCGTCCTTGGCCACGCGCGAGCCGACCACGCCGCCGACGACGCCGCCGAGCACCGCGCCGACCGCCTGGGTGTTGCAGTGGCCTTCGAGCACGCCGTAGTCCTTCTCCCATTTCTTGCCGGTGTAGCCGACGTAGTTCGGATCGTTTTTCTTGCGCCAGCCGTGCGCGGGCGCCCAGGGCGGCGGGTCAGCCGGCGCGGGCACCGGCAGCAGGGCGAGCATGACGAGCGCGACAAGTGCGAGCTGGATTCTCTTCATGTGAACTCCCTTCGGTGCTGTTGGTGAAGGGAGTGTAGATCAACCCCGGTGTGAACTTTCTCTCAGAAGCCGAGTTTCGAAGCCCCTGCGGCCGCCGCCGGCGCCTGCGCTGCCCCCACCGCCGGCACTGCCGGCGCCAGTCTTGCAAGCCCCACCTCGAGCAGCTTCTCCGTCTGCTGCACCAGCTCGACGGCCGTCGCGTTGTCGTACAAGAGGCTGCCGCCCTTGGCGGTGATGCGCACGCGCGTCGCCTGCTTGGTGATCGGCTCGATCTCGATCTCGATGTCGCGGTTCTCGGCGCGCGCGAAGATCGTCTCGCCCGTGTCGAATCTGCTCGTGCTGTCGAGAGCGAGTCCCATGCGCTCGAGCGCTGCGAGCGAAGCACTCCTGACCGCGGCCGCCGGCGCCGTGAAGGTGCGCGCGGCGACGCCGTCCATGTTGTAACGCAGTGCGGTGGAAGCGCTCGCGCCGAGGATCGCGATCGCGACCGGCTCGCAGGCGGCGAGCAGCAGGCACGCGCCGATGAGGAAAAATACGCAGTAGCGCGCCATGGCGCCACGCTGCCCCTCGGCACAAGACGCATCAATCCGCGGCGCGTAGTTCGAGAGGGGAATGACGTCGGCGCCCGACGGCGCCGCGCATCGGCCGTATAGTTGCGCGCGCATGCTTCGCCTGCTCCTCCTCTTCAACTCCCACCGTCCACGCGGCCGCCTGGCGCTTTCCGTCGCCGGCATCGCGCTCGGCGTGGCGCTCGGCTATGCCGTGCACCTCGTGAATCGCGCGGCGGTGGAGGACGTCGCCGCGGCCGTGCGCTCGGTGGCGGGGGAAGCCGACATCGAGGTGCGCGGCGGGCGCGCCGGGTTTTCGGAATCCCTCTACCCGGCGATCGCCAAGCTACCCGGCGTGAGTCTCGTCAGCCCGGTGCTCGAGCTCGACGTCGGCGTCGCGGGCACGGAGCGCATCCTGCGTGTTATCGGCGTCGACATCCTGCGCGCCGCGGTGCTGCAGCCGGCGCTCGTGATGGAGGAGCGCTACGACCTCCTCTCGCCCGACAAGGTTTTTCTCTCCGCTGGCGCCGCGGCGGCGCTCGGCCTGGCGAAGGGCGACGCGCTGCGCCTGGTCGTCGGCTCGCGTGCCGTGGAGCTGGAGGTCGCCGGCGTGCTGCCCGGCTCGGCGTTGCGGGGCCAGGCCGCGCTCGTCGACATCGCCACCGCGCAATGGCGCTTCGGGCGCCTGGGCGAATTGAACCGCCTGGACATCCGCCTGGCGCGGGGCGCCGACCGGGCCGCGATGGTCCAGCGCATCCAGGCGCTGCTGCCGCCG
>DASXRW010000126.1:0-7783 GCA_036506355.1 Burkholderiales bacterium | reverse complement strand
CATCTTCTGCGCCACCGTATCGGCGTAGCGCTTGCCAACCGGGCCGGTGAACGTCTTGTAGGCGTGCTCGTAGTCGCGGAACAGATACGCGCGGTTAAAGAAGCCGAGCTCGGGCACCTGTTGCGCCACCTCGAAGGTGGTCATGGTGCTCATCTCGAGGTTGCCGCGCTGCAGCGCGGGCACCTCGGTGCCCTGGCGGAAGAGCTGGCTTCCCGGATAGACCTGTACGTCGAACTCGGGCGCCGCCTTCTCCAGCTCACTCTTGAATTGCTGCAGCGACTTGCTCAGGAAATCCGGCGGCGGCGCCGCGGTCGAGAAGCGCAGCACCGTCTTTTGCGCGAGCGCCCCGGTCGCGGCAAGCGCGAGCGCGACTGCACAGATGATCGTCTTCATTGCTTCCCCCTTAGGATGCAGCGAGATTAGCACTACGCGCTGCAGCCCTTTGCTGGTATGGTTCCCGGCGGCAAAAGCGGGGAGGTTCGTGGAGCTGCTGCCGGTCCTGGTCCTGAACGGCCTGGTGTGGGGATTGATCGTCGCGCTGATCGCCCTCGGGCTGTCGATCATTTTCGGCCTGCTCGATTTCGTCAACGTCGCGCACGGCGATTTCTTCATGGTCGGCGCGGTGCTCGCCTGGGTGCTGATCGACCGCACCGGCAATTTCTGGATCGCCTTCGCCATCGTGCCGGCGATCGGCCTCGTCGCCGGCGGCCTGATCGAGCGCGGCGTGCTGAAGGCGGTAGAGAACGACGCCTCGCTTTCCATCGTCGCCTCGTTCGGCCTGTCGCTCATCCTGCAGGAAGGCGTGCGCGCCACGTACGGCGCCACGCCCAAGCGCATCCTCGACCCGATCGGCGTCACCTTTCCCGTCTTCGGGCTCGAGTACGAGTTCTATCGCCTGT
This sequence comes from Burkholderiales bacterium, assembly GCA_036506355.1. Taxonomy (GTDB): domain Bacteria; phylum Pseudomonadota; class Gammaproteobacteria; order Burkholderiales; family SG8-39; genus SCGC-AG-212-J23. The sequence goes on along the minus strand of DASXRW010000126.1, from coordinate 6,884 downwards.
TCGCGGCCGGGGTGTCGGTGATCGCGATGGGCGCCTTTTTCCTGTTCCTGCACCGGACCAAGTTCGGTACCTGGATGCGCGCGGTGCGCCAGGACCGGGAGATCGCCATCGCGATGGGCGTGCCTTCGGAGCGCATCTTCATGTGGACCTTCGGCCTGGGCACCGCGATGGCGATGCTCGGCGGCGTGGTCGCCGCGCCGCTCACGTCGGTCGAGTTTCGCCTCGGGCTGGATGTGCTGCCGCTGTGCTTCATCGCGGTGATCGTCGGCGGCCTGGGCAACCTGCCCGGGACCGCGGCGGCGGCGATCCTGCTCTCGGTGATGGAAGGGGCCATCACCAGTTTCGCCGAGCCGACCACCGCCCGCATCATCTCGCTCGTGTTCATGAGCGTGGTGCTGCTGGTGCGCCCGCGCGGGCTCTTCACGGGCCTCGCCACATGAATCCCGGAGTCGTTCTTCTCGCCGCATGCGCGCTCGCCGCACCGCTCGTGCTCGCCGACTACCAGCTGATATTCGCCGCCGAGATCCTGGTGTGGGGCCTGTTCGCGCTCTCCTTCGGCCTGGTGTACGGCTTCGGCGGCATGCTGTCGTTCGCGCAGGCGCTCTATTTCGGCATGGGCTGCTACGGCTTCAACGTCGCGACCTACAAGTACGCGCTCGGCACCTGGAGCGCGCTCGCGGCGGGGGTCGCCGCGGCCATCCTGTTCGCGATCCCTACCGGCTTCATCGCGACGCGCGTGCGCCGGCACCACTTCCTGATCGTCACGGTGATCCTGTCGGTGCTGACCTCGGCGATGCTCGCATCCGGGCATTGGCGCTGGATCGCCGGACCCTACGTGACGCGCTCATTGCCCTTCGTGCCGACGCTCGCGATCGGCCCGTGGGAGCTCAGCTTCGCCAGCGAGGCCTTCACCTTCTATTTCAGCGCCGCGATGGTCGCCGCGGCGGTATGGCTCGCCTGGCGGCTCGTGTCCTCGCCGTTCGGGCGCGCGCTTGCGGCGATCCGCGACAACGAGGCGCGCGCCGAGCTCCTCGGCCTGAACGTGAATCTGCTGCGCTGGCTGATGTTCACCTTCGCCGCCGGCATCGCCGGGCTCGCCGGCACGCTCTATGTGCTGCTCGCGCGCTACACCAACATCGAGTTCTTCGACTGGACCTATTCGGGCAAGGCGGTGGTCGCCGCGATCCTCGGCGGCGCCAGCTCGCTCGCCGGGCCATTCGCCGGCATGGCGTTCTATCTCGCCACCACCGAGTACCTGTCGCGCTACATGCAGCAGGTCGCGGTGGCGTTCGGGCTGCTGCTGCTCGTCGTGGTGCGCTTCGCGCCCGAGGGCATTTACGTCGCCATTGCCCGCAGGCTGCGCGACGCTTTCAGGCAAAAGCAATGAAGATTGCCGGCGCAGTGGTTGCCGCGTTCCTGCTCATCGCGCCGTGGCTGCTACCGAAGTTCGTGCCGGAGTTCTGGGTCAGCATCCTCGCCGAAATAATGATCTGGGGGCTGCTCGCGTCGAGCGCCAACCTGCTGCTCGGCTATACCGGGCTGCTGTCGTTCGGGCAAAGCCTGTATTTCGGCTTCGGCGCCTACGGCGTCGCCTTCGGCATCACGCGCTTCGGCCTCGGCGTGCTGCCGTCGTTCTTTCTCGCGGTGGCGATCGCGACGCTCGCGGCCGCGATCGCCGGCTTCTTCGCGGTGCGCCTCACCTGGCACTATTTCGCGATCATCACGGTGGTGTTCTCGCTCATCTTCTATCTCGTCGCAGTGGGCTGGAAGTCACTCACCGGAGGCGACGACGGCCTGTCCTTCGCGCTGCCGCCGATCGCCAAGCTCGGCAACCTCGAGCTCACCCTGCTCGACCCGACCTTCCAGTACTTCTTCATTCTGGCGGTGGTGGGCGCGTGCTACCTGCTGCAATGGCTCGTGCTGCGCAGCCCGCTCGGCGTGGCGTTTACCGCGGTGCGGGAGAACGCCACGCGCGCGGGGCTGGTCGGCCTGAATCCCTACCTGATCCGGCTCACCTCGTTCGTCATCGCCGGCTTTCTCGCCGGGGTCGCCGGCGCGCTGTTCGCGCTGTTCTCGCGCTACGCTTCGGCGCAGTACATGTACTGGACAGTGTCGGGCGAAGCGGTGATCTGGACCATCGTCGGCGGCGCGGGCACGCTGTTCGGGCCGGCGATCGGCGCGGCGCTCCTGATCCTGGTGCGCGAGGAGCTGTCGGGCTATTGGGAGCACTATCTGATCCTGGTCGGGATCCTCGTGCTGCTGGTGGTGAGCTTCGCTCCCAAAGGAATTGTCGGCTCGCTGCAAGCCAGGCGGGCCGCGCGCCAATGAGCCCGCCCATCCTCTCGGTGCGCGGCTTGACCAAGAAATTCGGCGGCCTTACCGCGGTGAACAACATCGACTTCGATCTCCCGGCGGGAGAGCTGCACGCCATCATCGGCCCGAACGGCGCGGGAAAGACGACCTTCTTCAACGTCGTGTCGGGCTTCCTGCGGCCAAGCGGCGGCCGGGTGTCGTTCAACGGCGAGGACATCACCGGCTGGGCCACGCACCGCATCAGCCGCCTCGGCATGGCGCGCACGCTCCAGATCAAGAGCGTGTTCAACGGGCTTTCGGTCTACGACAACGTGTGGATCGCGGCCCATGCCCGCAACCGCTTCCTGCATCCGCTGCGCCCGGCGCGCGCCTACGCCGACACTGCCGCGGTGGTCGAGCGCTCGCTCGAGGCGGTGGGCCTCGCCGGCCGCTCGCACGAGCTCGCCGGCAATCTCGCCCACGGCGATGTGGCGCTGCTCGAGATCGCGATCGCCATCGCGATGCGGCCGCGGCTGCTGCTGCTCGACGAGCCGGTCGCCGGCATGAGTCCGGAGGAGACCGAGCGCACCGTGCTGAAGATCAAGGAGCTCTCGGCGAGCATCAACATCCTGCTGATCGAGCACGACGTCGAGGCGGTGTTCAAGATCGCCGAGCGCATCACTGTCATGACCCAGGGCGCGGTGCTCTGCCAGGGCACGGCGCAGAGCATCGCCGCCGATGCCCGGGTGCAGGAAGCCTATCTCGGCGTACCCGTTGTGGCGGGGAGCGCGCATGCTTAAGCTCGATCGCGTGGCTGCGCGCTACGGCAAGAGCCAGGTGCTGCAAGGCGTCGATCTCGAGGTCGGCCGCGGCGAGGCGGTGGCGCTGCTCGGCAGGAACGGGGTGGGCAAGAGCACCACCCTGCGCGCGATCATGCGGCTCACGCCGCCGGCGGCCGGCAGCATCACTTTCGACGGCGCGGCGCTCGACAAGGTGAGCGCCCACCGGATCGCCGCGCTCGGCATCGGCTACGTGCCGCAGGGCCGGCGCATCTTCCCCACCCTCACGGTGCTCGAGAACCTGTGCATCGGGCTCGCGCGAGCGCCTTCCGGCGCCGACCTCGAGCACGTCTACGAGCGCTTTCCGATCCTCAAGGAGCGCCGCGACCAGCCGGGCGGCACGCTCTCCGGCGGCGAGCAGCAGCAGCTCGCCATCGCCCGCTGCCTGATTACCAAGCCCAAACTGCTGCTGCTCGACGAGCCGACCGAAGGCATCATGCCGATCCTGGTGACCAAGATCCGCGACGAGATCAGGGCGATCAATGCCGCCGGGGTGTCGCTGCTGCTCGTCGAGCAGAACATCGCCACCGCGCTCAGCCTGTGCAGCCGCGTCTACTTCATGGAGAAGGGGCGCATCGGCTTCGCCGGGCCGGCCGAAGCCGTCAAGCGCGATCCAGCGCTGATTCACCGCTACCTCGGTGTGTCGCATGCATGATTAACCGAAAGGAGACAAGCCATGGCATTCGCTCGTCGTGATTTTCTTAAGGCCGGCGCCGCCGGCGCGCTCGCTTCGCAGGGACTCTGGTCCGCCGGCGCCGCGTTCGCCAAGCCCAGCGGCCAGCCGATCGTGATCGGCCACCAGTGCGATCTCACCGGCGGGTTTTCGTCGTGGGGCTACTGGTGCGACAAGGCGGTGAAGACCGCGGTCAACTACCTGAACGAGAACGACGGCATCGCCGGCCGCCCGGTGCAGTACGTGGCCGAGGACACCGAGAGCAATCCTCCGAGCGGCGCGCGCAAGTTCCGCTCGCTGGTGCAGCGTAACCGCGCCGACTTCGTCATCGGCTCGGTGCATTCGGGCGTCTGCCTCGCCTCCACCGCGATCGCCAAGGAGCTGAAGACCATCTACATCCCGGCGGCGATGGCCGAGGAGATCACCGGCTCGCAGGGCAACCGCTACGTGTTCCGCGTCGGCAGCGACACCTACTCGCAGGCGGTCGCCGGCGCGCCGTGGGCGTATCAGAACCTCGGCAAATCGTGGACCTTCATCTTTGCCGACTACGGCTGGGGCTGGAGCCACTTCAACGAGCACAAGAAGGTGCTGGAGAGCCTCGGCGCCAAGGTCGCGGCGCCGATCGCGGTGCCGCTCGACGCCAAGGATCTGCTGCCGTATCTCGCCAAGGTGCCCGCCGACACCCAGGTGCTTTATTCGATCTTCTTCGGCGCGCAATCGACCGCCTATTACACCCAGGGCAAGTCGATGGGCCTCGACCAGAAGATGCAGCGCTACTCGGTGATCTGCACCCACGAGGCGATCTCGCCGCGCGATCTGGGCGGCGCATCCGAGGGCGTGTACCTGCTCGAATACCATCCGCGCCAGCTCAAGTTCAAGGACACGGCGCACAACCGGCGCTTCCGCGACATGATGGAGATCGACCCGGTCGACGGCCGCGAGAAGACCTCGACCCGCGTGGTCGCCGGCTCGCACCACTGGTCGGTCTGGGAAAGCGTGTTCTTCATCAAGAAGGCGGTCGAGAAGAGCGGCTGGAAGGCGAAGGCCGACAACCCGGCGTTCATCAAGGCGCTCGAGGGCATGCGGGTGGAGGAGTCCTTCGAGCACCCGCAGGGGGCGAAATACATCCGGCCGAGCGACCACAAGGCGGTGATCGATTTCAAGATGAGCAAGGTCGAGAAAGGCGAGATCTCGGTGATCAAGCCGATCCCGTCGAAGGAGATCGAGACCCTGTTCCCGCCGCGCAACGACTTCTCCAAGGAAGCCGTCTAATGGGCGCGAGAACGGCCTGGTCCATAAGCACGATTGCAGGAGCGGCAGCAATGCTCGCGCTGCCGCTGCTGCTGTTCGCGTGGCTTTCTTACTGGAAGCTCGGATTCGTGAGCTGGAGCTACTACGTGCCGTACGAGGAGTTCTCCCAGAGCCTCGCCTCGGCCGAGCTGCGCAGGATCTATTACGCGCCGCTCGTCGCGGTGAACGTCACGAGCGGCTTCGTCATCGCCAACATGTTCACCTACACGCTGGGACACAGCCTCGTCACGCTCGCGCTGGTCGCGCTGGTGATCGCATGGCTCGCGCGCGCGACGCGCGTGTCGGCGACGCCGGTCGGCGGCGCGGCCGGAGGCGTATTCGCCGCGACCGCCGCATCGAGCAGCGCCGCGCTCACCGGCTGCTGCGGCGCCGGGATGGCGGGCGGCATCGTGGCGCTCGCCGGCCTGGGCAGCGCGACCGGCGCGTGGATGAGCGACCTCGCAACCTGGGCCCAGCTCGTGCTGGTGATCGGGCTCGCGGCAGGACTGCTAGTTCAGGCCCCCGCGAGGAGCAGCTTGATGTCGTGCAGCAGCGCGGCGCGGTCCTGGCCGTAGGGCGCGAACACGCGCAGGCGTCCTTCACGGTCGAAGATATAAGTGCCGGCGGTGTGATCCAGGCTGTAGCCGCCTGACTGCGCCGGCTGCTTCTGATAGAAAACCTTGAACTCCTGCGCGGCGCGCGCGGTCGCCGCCGCGTCGCCGTACAGTCCGAGAAAGCTCGGATGCATGGCCAGCACATATTGCTTCAGGAGCGCCGTGTCGCGCTCGGGGTCGAGCGTCACGAACAGCACCTGCAAGCCGGCGCCGTGCGGTCCCAGCTCCCGGGTCACCGCTGCAAGCTCGGCAAGCGTGGTCGGACATACGTCGGGGCAGTTTGTGAAGCCGAAAAAGACCGCCACCACCTTGCCGCGGAAATCGGCGAGCGTACGCGGCCTGCCATGGTGATCGGTGAGCGCAAGCTCGCGGCCGAACTTCGCGCCGGTGACGTCGGTCAGCTTGAACGCCGGCTTGTCGCCGCCGCAGCCCGCGGCGAGCGCCCCGGCCAGCAACAGCGCCGCTAGGCGGCCTGCAGCTTGGCGACCGAAACGGCGAGCCATTTCACGCCCTGGTTGCCGAAGTTGACCTGCACGCGCGCATCGCTGCCCTGGCCCTCGGCATCGATGATCACGCCGCTGCCGAACTTGGCGTGCACCACGTTCTGGCCGATGCGAAAGCCGCCGACGTCGCGCGGCGCCTTGTTCGCCACCGTGGTGCGCGTCTGGCGCGAGAAGTCCGGCGCGAACGCCTTTTGCCGGCTGAACCGCGGCGTCAGCCACTTCATCAGATTCTGCGGGATCTCTTCAAGGAAGCGCGACGGAATGTTGTAGCGCGTCTGCCCGTGCAGCATGCGGGTCTGCGCATGCGAGAGGTAGAGCCGGTGGCGAGCGCGGGTGATCGCGACGTAGGCGAGCCGCCGCTCTTCTTCCAGACCGTCGCGCTCGGTGACGCTCTGCTCGTGCGGGAAGAGGCCCTCCTCCAGCCCGGAGAGGAACACGACATCGAACTCCAATCCCTTGGCCGAATGCACGCTCATCAGCTGCAGCGCGTCCGAGCCTTCGCCGGCCTGGTGCTCGCCCGCTTCCAGCGCGGCGTGTGTGAGGAATGCGGTCAGCGGATCGACCGCCTCGCCCGACTCGACCTCGCGCTCCTCCTCGGTGAAGGTGCTGGCCGCGTTCACCAGCTCGGCCAGGTTCTCGATGCGGTCGGCGCCTTCGCGCTCGGTCTTGTAGT
>DASXRW010000125.1:0-10944 GCA_036506355.1 Burkholderiales bacterium | reverse complement strand
AGCGGCTCGTCGAGGCCGATCCGACGCTCAAGCTCGATGCGCCAAAGCGCACCCCGCGCTTCCCGAAGAGCCTCTCCGAGCACGACGTTGAGGCGCTGCTCGCGGCGCCGAACGTAGCCACGGCCATGGGGCTGCGTGATCGCGCGATGCTCGAGACGCTGTACGCCACCGGGCTGCGGGTGTCCGAGCTCGTCGGGCTGAAGACGCTCGCGACCAACCTCGATGCGAATGTCCTGCGCGTGCTCGGCAAAGGCGCCAAGGAGCGGCTGGTGCCACTTGGCGAGGAAGCGGCGCATTGGATCTCGCGCTATTCCAAGGAGGCGCGGCCGGAGCTCAAGGGCAAGCGCGAGCACAAAAAGGAAACTGAGGCGCTCTTCATCACCGCGCGCGGCGCGGGCATGACGCGGCAGGCGTTCTGGCATCTGATCCGGCGCTATGGCGTGCGCGCCATGCCGGGCAAGCGGTTATCGCCGCACGTGCTGCGCCATGCCTTTGCCACCCATCTCATCAATCACGGCGCCGATCTGCGGGTGGTGCAGCTGCTGCTCGGTCACGCCGACATCTCGACGACGCAGATCTACACGCACGTCGCGCGCGAGCGGCTAAAGCAGCTGCACGCCAAACACCATCCCCGGGGATAAAGGGGTCAGAGCAATTTTCCGGTTACAACTGTTTCAGGAAAATTGCTCTGACCCCTTTATCGGTTCTTGCCGCGTTCGATGGTGACGCCGACGAACTTGGCGTTCGGCAGGATGCCGATCTTGGCGACGCTCACTCTGACCCACGGTGCGCCGAACTCGCCGGTGATGAACGCCGCGATGCGGTCGGCCAGGGTCTCGACCAGGCGGTAATGCTGCGCTGAGGCGAGATCGCGAATGCGCAGCGCCACCTGCTCGTAGTCGATGGTGTCGGCCACCTTGTCGCTCGCGAAGACCGTGGTACCCGGCAGGCCGATCTCGAGGTCGATCGAGAGCGTCTGCATCACGTGGCGCTCGCGACGGTGGATGCCGATGAGCGCTTCCACGCGCAGGTCGCGGATGACGATGGCGTCCATGCTGCGGCCGATTCTATAGAATCGCCGCGATGCCGATCGCGCTTGCCACCATTGCGGCGTACCTGCTGGGCTCGGTGTCCTTCGCGATCGTGGTGAGCAAGCTGATGCGCCTCCCGGACCCGCGCAGCTACGGCTCGAAGAATCCCGGCGCGACCAACGTACTGCGCAGCGGCAGCAAGGCGGCCGCGATCGTCACGCTGATCGGCGATGGAGCGAAAGGCTGGCTCGCGGTCTGGCTGGCGCAGCTCTATGTGCCCGACGCGGCGCCCTACGCCGCGCTCGCGGTGTTCCTCGGGCACTTGTTCCCGGTATATCACCGGTTCCAGGGAGGCAAAGGGGTCGCGACGGCGGCGGGCGTGCTCTTCGGCATCGACTGGCGCATCGGCCTCGGCACGCTCGCGACGTGGCTCATCATCGCGTTCTTTCTGCGCTACTCGTCGCTCGCGGCGCTCGTCGCCGCGGCGTTCGCGCCGTTCTTTGCCGCGCTGCTGCTTGGCTTCAACGCTTACTTCGCGGCCGTGCTCGTGATGTCGGCGCTTTTGGTGTGGCGCCACAAGCAGAACATCGCGCGGCTCATCGCCGGCACCGAGTCGCGCATCGGCGGCAAGAAAGCCTAGAGCGCCCAGCGCGGCTTGACGGTGAAGGCGTGCGCCCCGGGCGCGGCTCCGGAACCTAAGCGCTGCGCGGCGGCAAAGGCGATCATGGCGCCGTTGTCGGTACAGAGCTCGGGCTCCGGATAGAAGACATCGAAGCCGCGTTTCTTCGCCTCGGCGTCGAGCGCGGCGCGCAGCTGCTGGTTCGCGCCGACGCCGCCGGCAACAACCAGGCGCCGCAACCCGCCGGCTTCGAGCGCACGCAGGCATTTCGTTACCAGCACTTCCACCACCGCGTCCACAAAGGCGCGCGCGATGTCGGCAGAGTTCCCCTGCTGCTTGACGAGCATGAGTGCTGCGGTTTTCAGCCCGGAGAAGCTGAAATCAAGGTCGCCGCTGCCGAGCATCGGCCGCGGCAGCCGGTAACGGCCGGGCGTGCCGCGTTCGGCCAGCGCCGAGAGCGCCGGTCCGCCCGGGTAGCCCAGGCCGAGGAGTTTCGCGGTCTTGTCGAAGGCCTCGCCCGCCGCGTCGTCCTGCGTCTCGCCGAGCAGGCGGTAGCGCCCGACGCCGTCGACGCGCATGAGCTGCGTGTGTCCTCCGGACACCAGCAGCGCGACGAACGGGAACTCCGGCCGACGAGCGCAGAGCAGCGGCGAAAGCAGATGGCCTTCGAGGTGATGGATCCCAAGTACTGGAATCGCCAGAGCTTCTCCGAGCGCATGGGCGAAGGAAGCGCCAACCAGCAAGGCGCCGGCGAGGCCCGGGCCCTCGGTATAGCCGATGCCTTTCAGATCCCGGGTGCTGCGCCCGGCCTCGCCGAGCACCCGTCGCGTGAGCGGCACGAGGCGCTGAATGTGGTCGCGCGAGGCGAGCTCGGGCACGACGCCGCCGTAGGCCTCGTGCATCGCCACCTGCGAATGCACCACATGGGCGAGGAGGCGCCCCTCGGCGCCGTCGTACAGCGCGACGCCGGTTTCATCGCAGGAAGTCTCGATCCCGAGGACGAGCATCAGACTGATTTTGATACAATTCAGCCCCTCAAAGAGCCGAGGGCTGGATGCCGACAGTAAGAGTCAAGGAAAACGAGCCGTTTGAAGTCGCCATGCGGCGCTTCAAGCGGACGGTCGAGAAGACCGGTCTTCTCACCGAGCTGCGTTCCCGCGAGTACTACGAGAAGCCGACCGCCGAGCGCAAGCGCAAGCTCGCCGCAGCAGTGAAGCGCCACCATAAGCGCCTGCGCAGCCAGATGCTGCCGCAGAAGATGTACTAGCAGCATCCCGCTCAAGCAGCAAATCACCGAAGACATGAAGGCCGCCATGCGGGCGAAGGACGCCGCACGGCTGTCCGCCATTCGCCTGCTGCTGGCGGCGATCAAGCAGCGCGAAGTCGACGAGCGCATCGAGCTCGACGACGCCGCGGTGCTCGGCGTGATCGACAAGATGATCAAGCAGCGCCGCGAATCGATCGCGCAGTTCGAGAAAGCCGCCCGCAACGATCTGGCGGACGCCGAAAAGGCCGAGATCAAGGTTCTGTCGGCGTACCTGCCCGCCCAGATGGGCGAGGCCGAGATCGCACAGGCGGTGAGCGCGGCGATCGCCGAGTCGGGCGCGAGTGGCGTCAAGGACATGGGCAAGGTCATGGCGCTCCTCAAGCCGCGCCTGGCCGGCAAAGCCGACATGGGCAAGGTATCCGCGCTGGTGAAGACGAAGCTCGCCGGTTGAGTCAAAATCGGGGCGTGATCCCCGATTCGTTCAAGCAGGACCTGCTCAATCGGGTGGACATCGTGGACGTGGTCTCGCGCTACGTCCAGCTCAAGAAGGGCGGCGCCAGCTATCTCGGCCTCTGCCCGTTCCATAACGAGAAGACGCCTTCTTTCAGCGTGAGCCCGGCGAAGCAGTTCTATCACTGCTTCGGCTGCGGCGTGCACGGCAACGCCATCGGTTTCCTGATGGCGTATTCGGCGCTGGGCTATGTCGACGCGGTAAAGGAGCTCGCCGCCTCGGCCGGGATGCAGGTGCCGGAATCGCGTCCCCCCACGCCGCAGGAGGCGGCGCGCAAGGAGCGCGAGACCGACCTCTACGCGCTGATGGAAAAGGCGATGGAGTTCTACCGCGCAGAGCTGAAAAAGTCGCCGCGCGCCATCGATTACCTCAAGGGGCGCGGACTGACGGGAGAAATCGCGGCTCGTTTCCGTATCGGCTACGCGCCTGACGGCTGGCAGAGCCTGAAGGCCCCGTTTCCCGCCTACGAGGACAAGGCGCTGGTCGAGGCGGGCCTCGTGATCGAAGGCGAAGAGGGCAAGCGCTACGACCGCTTCCGCGACCGCGTGATGTTCCCGATCTTCAGCGCGCGCGGCACGGTGATCGGCTTCGGCGGCCGCGTACTCGGTGATGGCGAGCCCAAGTACCTCAATTCGCCCGAGACGCCGCTATTTGAAAAGGGGCGGGAGCTCTACGGCCTGGTGCAGGCGCGCGAGGCCATTCGCACCGAGGGGCATGCGCTGGTGGTCGAGGGCTACATGGATGTGGTGGCGCTCGCGCAGTACGAGGTCGCCAATGCGGTCGCGACCCTGGGCACGGCCACGACCCCCGTGCACGTGGCGAAGCTGCTGCGCCTGGCTGACGAGATCGTGTTCTGCTTCGATGGCGACGCCGCGGGACGCAAGGCGGCCTGGCGCGCGCTCGAAGTGAGCCTGCCGCTCGCGCCCGATCACAAGCCGATCCGCTTCCTCTTTCTGCCCGAGGGCGACGATCCGGATACCTATGTGCGCAAGCACGGCAAGGAAGGCTGGGGGCGCAAGCTCCGCGAGGCCGAGACGCTGAGCCAGTTCCTGCTCGCCCAGCTGCGCGCGGAGTGCGAGCTCGGCACCGCCGAAGGACGCGCGCGCCTCGTGTCGATCGCGAAGCCGCACGTGCAGAAGATCACCGCCCCGCAGCTGCGGCTGCAGGTGGCAAACGCGATCGCCGAGCTCGCTCGGCTCCCCGACGGCGCCGGCATCGGCGGCCTGCTGGAAATACCGGAGCGGCCGCGCTTCTCCCGTACCGCACCGGCGCGCCGCAGCTACCAGGCGCCCGGCTCCCCCGAGTCGCGCCTGCTTTTCAGCCTGCTCCTGAACCTCTCCCTCGCGGAGCACGTGGATGAAGAGCTGCTTCTCGCCGGGAGCCCCGAGTCCGGCGCGCTGGTCAAAATCCGCGATGCCTGCCGCGAGTTCGACGCCGAGCCTTCGATCGGCCTGCTGCTGGACCAGCTCCAGGGGAGCCAGTGGCTTGATTTGATTCTGAATGCCCATAGATATGGGGAAGAGGTCGCTTTTGAGCCGGAGGAAGCCGCCAATGAGTTCCGCCACGCGCTCGTGAACCTCGATTTGGCCCGCCGCAAGAGGGAACTCGACGAACTCCGCGGCCGGATGCAGTCGAAGGAAGACCTGGTCGCCTTCAACGAGAAAAATCTCGCCTACAAAAGACTCCAAGGGGCACTTCCAAGCCCTTGAGCGGTCAACTATAATGCGCGGTTCTTTTTTTCGCGTACGGACAGGTAGTTAAGTCGGGGGACGGATGGCCCAGCAGAAGCGCAAATCCAAGGTAAAGAAAGCTCACGCAGCCAAGAAAAAGGCGCGCATCGTTCGCGCGCTGAAGCGGCACGCCCCTAAGGCGCGTCCGCACAAGAAACTGCTGCGGGCGAAGCAGCCGGAGCGCGCGCGCAAGCTCGCTGCGGTAGGCAAGGCCGCGCCGGCCAAGGGCGCGGCCAAGTCCGACGAGAAGGCCGGCAAAGGCGCCAAGGGCGCGATCAAGACCAGCGCCAAGCACGCGCTGGAACTCCTCGAAGCCAAGGTTGCGCAGGTCAAGACCAAAGGCAAAAGGGGCCGCCGAGGCGGCAAGGACGCCTGGCTCATCCCCGCCGAGCTGCCGAAGGAAGACGCCGAGACGCGGCGCACGCGGCTCAAGAACCTGATCAAGCTGGGCAAGGAGCGCGGCTTCCTCACCTACTCGGAGATCAACGACCACCTGCCCGACGATCTGGTCGACGCCGAGCAGATCGAAGCGATCATCTCGACCTTCGGCGACATGGGCATCCAGGTCTACGACCAGGCGCCCGACCAGGAGCAGCTCCTGATCGCGGCCGACGCCGCGCCCGTCGCGCAACCGGACGAGGACGTGGAAGAGCAGGCGGAAGCCGCGCTCTCCACGGTGGATTCCGAGTTCGGGCGCACCACCGATCCGGTGCGCATGTACATGCGCGAGATGGGCTCGGTCGAGCTTCTCACGCGCGAGGGCGAGATCGAGATCGCCAAGCGCATCGAGGATGGGCTGCGCCACATGATCCTGGCGATCAGCGCCTGCCCGACCACGGTGCGCGAAATCCTCGACCTCGCGGACAAGGTCGAGAAGGACGAGATGCGCATCGACGAGGTGGTCGACGGCCTGATCGACCCCAACGCCAAGGAAGACTTCGATCCGAAGCGCGCCCAGGCGCCCGAGGACGAGGAAGCGCAGATCGAGGAAGAAGAGGCCGAGGACGAGGAGGCCGCCGAGGCCGCCCAGTCGGCGAGCATGCTGAAGCTGAAAGGCGAAGCGCTCGAGAAGTTCGCGCGCATCCGGCGCCTGTACGAGAAGCTCCTCAAGGCGCTCGAGAACAAGGGCTCCAAGGACAAGGACTATCTGCGCGTGCGCGACCAGATCTCGCACGAGCTGATGACGATCCGCTTCACCGCGCGCACCGTCGAGCGCTTGTCGGACAGCGTGCGCAGTCTGGTGGATGAAATTCGCCGGCACGAGCGCGAGATCCACGACATCTCGGTCGACAAGGCGCAGATGCCGCGCCCGCATTTCATCAAGATTTTTGCCGGCACCGAAGGCTCGAAGCGCTGGCTTAGCGCCGAGCTCAACGCCGCCAATCCCTGGACCGAGGCGCTAGTGCGCGTCGAGCCGTCGATTCTCGAGCTGCTCGGCAAGATCCAGGCCGTGCAGCAGAAGATCGGCATCTCGATCAAGGACCTGAAGGAAATCAACAAGCAGATGTCCACGGGGGAAGCGAAAGCGCGCCGGGCAAAGCGCGAGATGACCGAGGCCAACCTGCGCCTGGTGATCTCGATCGCGAAGAAATACACCAACCGCGGGCTGCAGTTCCTCGACCTGATCCAGGAAGGCAACATCGGCCTGATGAAGGCGGTGGACAAGTTCGAATACCGCCGCGGCTACAAGTTCTCGACCTACGCCACGTGGTGGATCCGCCAGGCGATCACGCGCTCGATCGCCGACCAGGCGCGCACCATCCGCATCCCGGTGCACATGATCGAGACCATCAACAAGATGAACCGCATCTCGCGCCAGATCCTGCAGGAGACGGGGCAGGAGCCCGATCCGGCGACGCTCGCGCAGCGGATGGAGATGCCCGAGGAGAAGATTCGGAAGATCCTGAAAATCTCCAAGGAACCGATCTCCATGGAGACGCCGATCGGCGACGACGACGACTCGCACCTTGGCGATTTCATCGAGGACCAGTCGACGCTGGCGCCGTCCGATGCCGCTACATTTGCTTCTTTAAGAGACGTCACAAAAGAGGTGCTCGACACGCTCACGCCGCGCGAAGCCAAGGTGCTGCGCATGCGCTTCGGCATCGAGATGTCGACTGACCACACCCTCGAGGAAGTCGGCAAGCAGTTCGACGTTACGCGCGAGCGCATACGCCAGATCGAGGCCAAGGCGCTGCGCAAGCTGCGCCACCCCTCCAGAAGCGAGCGGCTGAAGAGCTTCCTGGACCAGGAAGGCTAGAACGGCAGGAAACCAAAAAGGCCGCTCGCGCGGCCTTTTTTGTTTATAAGGCAGCAACGGGCCGGTAGCTCAGCCGGTCAGAGCAGGGGACTCATAATCCCTTGGTCGTTGGTTCGAATCCAACCCGGCCCACATCTCGTTCCAGGGATGACGATGCGCCCACTGTGGATCGTTCTCGCCGCCGCGCTAGCAGGATGCTCCACGCTGATGCTCGATCCGCCCGCCGGCCATACCCGGCTGGAGGTCGAAAGCATCATGGGCAACGCGCGGGCCGGCGGCGGATGGCCGGAGCTGGTCTTCGGGCGCGTGCAGTACCTGCAGGCGCGCAACCCGATGCGCGAACCTTCCTCGGCGAGCGCGTGCCGCGGTACCGCGCCTGCCAGTAGGCCCTAGCCCGAGTCGCGGGGCAGGCTGAGCAGCCGCCCGGGGCCGGGCTCGAAACCCACGGCGAGCGTCTTTTTTCCCGAGCCGTTCGAGTGCACCGAGAGCAGCATGCTCTCGGCTCCGGACTGCACGAAGAAGCGCTCGCCACGCTCGATCGCGTCGACGATCTCCTGCAGCGTGAACCAGCGCGTGCCGCCGCGCTGAACTCCGCCAAGATGCGTAATTTCCTCGACGCCGCTCACTCGGCGGGTGCGGACGGTTGAAATACGTACGGCTTCCAAGTCAGGTGTCCCCTGACATGCTTGTACGGGATTTTCGATGATTTGTCTGTTCCCAAAGAACGTGAGTATGTATTTACCTTCCAGAAACCTTAGCGTCTCCAAGGGGACGTACACGGCGAGGACGCCGTGATAATGTCAGGCGAGTCCCGACGCGCATGCCGGACACTTCAGGGAACCTGCTGTTGGACTCGCTACCGGCTGCCGCGCGCCGGCCCTGCCTGGAGGCTGGAGAGCAGGTGAGCCTGGGTCTGGGCGAAGAAATCATCACGCAAGGCGATCGCACCAGGCACGCCTATTTTCCTGGCACCGCGGTGTGCTCGCTCACTATGGGACTCAAGTCCGGCGACAAGGCCGAATGCGCGATCGTCGGCGCCGAGGGCGTGATCGGCCTCTCGCTCTTGAGCGGCGCGTCCCGCAGCCCGATCGCCGCGGTCGTGCAGATCGCCGGCAGCGGCTACCGCATGCCCATCGCGTCGTTCGCCGAGCTGCTGCAGCACAACCGCCCGCTGCGCGAGGCGATTCTGCTGTACGCCGGCTTCGCGCTGAACGTGGTCGGGCGCTCGGTGGCGTGCAATTCCTATCATTCGATCGTCGAGCGGCTGGCGCGCTGGCTCTTGATGACGCACGACCGCGTCGAGCGCGACGAGCTCTCGCTGCGCGCGATGCAGGTCATCGACTACCAGCGTGGCGTCGTGCGGATCCTCGATCGCAAGCGCCTCGAGCAGGTCTCCTGCGAATGCTACGAGGCGAACCGCAGGTACCTGCAGCTCTTGCCCTGGGCGGCAGCCTAGGCGCGCTCCTCGGGCTTCACGCCCATCGCGGCGGCGCGGCGCATCGCATCGAGGCTGAACAGGCGGCTGTGGAACGAGTCCAGGGCCTTGACGATCTGCAGGCGCAGGAATTCGGCCCCGGAGAGCGACTGCGATTCGTATTTATGATGCCCCTGCTCGGAGAGGAGCTCGGCGGCGTAGCCCGCCACCAGCCGCATCTCCTGCTGGCAGTACGCGTCGTCCACGGCGGCGCTCGCCCGGCGGCACAGGGCCTCGACGCGGCGCACGAGCTGCGCGTCCAGGCGGCCGTCGCCGCGATAGAAGATCTCGCGCAACGCGGCGTGCTGCTTGCGTGCTTCGTCGAGGTCGGGCTGGGGCATGAGGGCCACGGCCTGAAATTCTGTCCAAAGTCGTTCGCGGCGCGCAATCGCGCCCTGTGACTTTGTTTGCGCCCGGGGGCCTCTAATTAGGCTTGCGCGAGGCCTTGCGGTCGAGCAGGCGGCCGAAGTTCTCGAGCGACAGGAGGTGCATGTAAATGCGCGGCAGGATGCCTTTGCGCATCAGGTTCTTGAGCTGGGCCGCATTCAGGTTCTCGAGGTTCTTCTCGACCACGCGGAACATGCCGGTCACCTGCATCGGCTTCGCCGACTCGTCGCGGAAGCTCGCCTGCATGGTGAAAGGCTCGAACAGGCCGTAATCGGAAAGGATCGAGCACATCTCGCGGCTGCGCTCGAGGTCGCCCTCGTATTCGCCGAGCAGGCGCTCGAGGTCCTTCCATTTCGAGTTCGGCTGGCCCTCCTTGTCGAACATCTGCTCGCCGTTCTCGTCGATGTAGGTCTTCTCGATGCAGATCAGGCGGTCCTTCTGCTCGACGCGGTTGACGTTCACCTTGGCCATGCAGAACGGATAGCGGCGCGCATACGCGGGAATGTAGACGCCGCTCACCCAGTTGCCGTTGTCATAGAACAGGTTCTCTCCGCTCGTCAGGCCGAGCACCGCGACCGGCGCGAACGACTGGGTGCCGTCGGCCGCGGTAAACACGATCGGATAGTCGCGCGCCACCGGCTGGAATTCGGAGAGGCTGATCGGGATGGCGTTGCCGTGCTGCGCGAACTCGGGCACCTCGCCCGGCGCGAGCAGGCGCACCTTCTGCGTCTTGAGAAACGGCACGACTTCCTTGTAGCCGAAAGGCGGAGAAATCTGCATGGGAATCCCTCAGTTACCGAACCGCGGATGATACCTGCGGTCTTGCGGTTGGGGTAGAATCCGCCCCTCTCCGAGGGGTGGTAGCTCAGCTGGGAGAGCGTCGCGTTCGCAATGCGAAGGTCGGGAGTTCGATCCTCCTCCACTCCACCAAAGCTCCTCTGATGATCTGATTGCACTCTCCGCAACTCGTTGTGGAGACGTCCAAATCAGATCATCGGAGTCCATTTCAGTTCGTTGCAATCCGCACCTCCGCGGGGGTATAAGTGGGGGTACGGAAAAAATTTCAAACTTCATACCCCCACATGCCACTCACCGATGTTGCGATCCGTAAAGCGCAGCCGCGCGCGAAGCCATACAAGCTCTTCGATGGCGGCGGCCTCTATCTGCTCGTGTCTCCAGCCGGTGACAAGCATTGGCGCCTGAAGTACCGCTCGCCATTCGAGCGCAACAAACGCGGTGAGTTGAAGGAAAAGCTGCTCGCGCTCGGCGCCTACCCGGCCGTGCGGCTACCCGAAGCGCGTGCAAAGCGCGATGACGCGAAGAAGCTGCTGGCCAACGGCCGCGATCCGATGGCCGTCAAGCAGGAGACCGAGCGCGCAGCGTCCGTCGCCGCCGAGAACACCTTCGAGACCATCGCCCGCGAGTGGTTCGAGAAATTCTCGCCAAAGTGGGCGAAGAGCCATGCGGACAAGATCATCGCCCGACTGGAGAACAACATTTTCCCGTTTCTCGGCAAGCGGCCAATCAAGGACATCACTGCCCCCGAACTGCTGGCCGTGCTGCGCAAGATCGAGAGCCGTGGCGCCGTCGATACGGCGCACCGCGCGCATCAGAATTGCGGCCAGGTATTCCGCTACGCCATATCCACGAGCCGGGCCGAGCGCG
>DASXRW010000124.1:0-11618 GCA_036506355.1 Burkholderiales bacterium | reverse complement strand
GTCTACAACCTGTGCGAATGGGCCGGCATCGATCGCAGCGAAAGGAGCGCGCGCGGCGCGCAAGTTCTCGCCCTGCGCCCCGCGGTAGCGGCACAGGCAATATTGGCGATGGATAGGAACATCCAGGAGCCGCGCGACCTCGCCGGCGTCCCGATCGGGATCAACGAGCGCACCGGATCGCACTACACTACATTGCAAAGCCTGGAAGGCGTGCTCGCGCGCGGCGACATCGTCGTCGAGCATGTCGGCGTGCCCGAGCGACGCTACCAGGCGCTGAAGGAAGGCACGAGCCGCGCCGTCGCGGTGATGGAGCCCTTCATTAGCCTGGGGCTCAAGGAAGGTGCGCACCTGGTGGACGTCACCTTCTACCGCGGCGCCGAAGTGATCGCGCCGCACCTGAGCGCCGAGCAGCGCGGCGCCTATCTCGGCGCGATCAACGAAGCGGCAGATCGCATCACTGCCGACTTCGAGAGGTACAAGCACTATGTGACCGAGCAGACGAAGGGCGCGCTCGCGCCGCGGGAGATGTCGAGCCACTTCGTGCGCTACACGCACTACATGGTCTACGAGGCGAAGCGCTTCCAGCAGGTCTACGAGTGGATGCGCTCCTGGGGCCTCGCCTCGGGCGAGGCCGATCACGCTAAGGTCGTTGCAAGCCTCTAGGGGCGTCTCATCATGCCGGCGGTGAGGAAGGCGATGGCCGCCGCCGTCAGGCCGAAGACGGCCCACTGCGTGTGGTTGATGTTGGTCAGAAAATGGACCGGCGTGGAGACGATGGCTCCCAGGAAGGAAAGATAGGCCAGCCTGAACATACGCGGGCTCCTTTTGTATCCTACGCGTGCTCCTTTTGTATCCGCAGTCTGCGCTTTCCCATTCGCGCCCGCTATGCGCCGTCGGGAGCACGGCCCCTCCTTCAGGCTGTCGCCGAAGTCCCACCTGCCGCTATAGAAATTTCACTCGCCGCGAGGATACGTGTAAAAAAAACGGGCCTCGCGGCCCGCTTGAAATTCACCCTCTGATTTAGGCGTTAGTCGGCGCTTTGTTTCTCCCGCGCGTTGTCGCGGCCCTGCTTGCCGTGCTCGCCGGCCGCCTGGTCAGCGCGGTCCAGGCCGGTCTTCTTGTCTGGATCCTCGCCGCGTGCCTTGGCTTGCTCGCCGCCCGTGCTGCTGCTCGCTCCAGCCGCCGCTGAGCCCGTGGACTGGCTGGTGTCGGTCGATGTCGTGCTGCTGCCGGATGTCGAGCCGCTTGCCGATGGCGTGGATGACGTGCTGCCGCTCGCCGACGGTGACGTTCCGCTGCTCGTCGACGGCGCCGTGCCGCCGGCCGCGCTGCTGCTCGTAGTATCCGAGGCGCTGCCCGAGCCGGAAGACTGGCTGGTCTGCGCACCCTGGTTCATGGTCGAGGACGGGTTGGTGGTGCTCGCGCTCTGGTTGGCCGACACGCCTGCGTTGACGTCGCTGTTGCTGATGCCAACGTTCGCGTCGGGAGCCGAGGTCGAGCCGCTCGGCGCGCTCGGCTGCGAAGTGCTGGGCTGGCTCGGCTGCGCGCTCTGATCCGTCGAGGATGTTTGCGCGAATGCCGGACAGAAGGCGCCCATCACCGCCGCCGCTGTAATACTTACTGCAAGGTGCCGCACTCTCATATGTTCTCCTTTCACAAAGGTCCTAGCGACACCTGTCGCAAGCCCTGTGCCGCGGCCTCGCTCGTCGGTGAAGATCCCGACATTTAAGTAGACAATCTCCCCTCATGAGCGCGAAAAGACCGCACGACATGGGCGGCGAGCCCGGCGGCCCGATCGACACCGTCGATCACGGCATGAAGTTCTGGGAGAAGCAGGCGAACGCGCTGCGCAACACCCTCACGAGCGGCAAGTTCTTGCGGCTCGACGAATTGCGGCGCGCGGCCGAAGATCTCGGCGAGCGTTACTACCAGCTCGAGTATTTCGAGCGCGCCACGCACGCGCTGCGCCAGATCCTCCTCGAGCGCGGCTACTTCACCGAAGCCGAGCTCGCGGCGAAGATGGCCGAGGTGCGCAAGCGCTATGACTAGGTTCGCGGTGGGCGAGCGCGTTCAGGTGAAAGGCGCGCATCCGCCCGGCCATCGCCGCACGCCGCATTACATCCGCGGCAAGCGCGGCGTGATCGAGCGCGTCTGCGG
The DNA here is from genome assembly GCA_036506355.1 of Burkholderiales bacterium. Taxonomy (GTDB): domain Bacteria; phylum Pseudomonadota; class Gammaproteobacteria; order Burkholderiales; family SG8-39; genus SCGC-AG-212-J23. The sequence continues at coordinate 9,461 of DASXRW010000124.1, read as the reverse complement.
CGCGTTTCCCAATCCCGAGGAGCTCGCCTACGGCTTCAGCGGCGAGCCGAAGCGCGTGCTGTATCGCGTGCGGTTCAAGCAGAAGGACGTCTGGGGCGATTACGCGGGGCCGGAGAGAGATGGGCTCGAATTGGAAATCTATGAGCACTGGCTCGACCCCGCGTGATTGTTTTGCCGCCCCCCTTAACAGCGGGCCAAAACGTATGAGTCACGACCACGGTCACGATAGAGACCACGACGAAGGCCCGCCTTCCGAGTACGAGATCATGAGCCGCGCGATGCAGGAACTGCTCGTCGAGAAAGGCGTGATCAGCGCCGAGCAGATCCGCGCGCGCATGGAGAAGTTCGACGAGGACTTTCCCTATCGCGGCGCGCGCGTGATCGCGCACGCGTGGGCGGACCCGGCGTTCAGGCAGCGCCTGCTCGAGGACGGCAAGGCGGCCTGCACCGAGTTCGGACTGGATCTCGAAGCCGACCGCCTGATCGCGCTGGAGAACACGCCCGAAGTGCACAACGTGATCGTGTGCACGCTCTGCTCGTGCTATCCGCGCGCGCTCCTTGGCATGCCGCCCACCTGGTACAAGAGCGAGAACTACCGCCGGCGCGTGGTGCGCGAGCCGCGCGCAGTGCTGCGCGAGTTCGGCACCTTGATCCCCGAGCACGTCAGCGTGCGCGTGCACGACTCCAACGCCGACATGCGCTACGTCGTGGTGCCGATGCGGCCCGCGGGCACCGAGGGCTGGAGCGAAGAGGAGCTCGCGAAGATCATCACGCGCGATGCGTTGGTCGGCGTGACGGTTCCCAAAATCAGGTAGGCGGCCCCTTGCCGTCGGACGGGCCTTTGAGCTCGACCTGGTTGCCTTCCGGATCGGTGAGGTAGATCGACACGCCGTTGCCTTCGGCGCCATACCGGGTCCTGGTCTCGCCGAGCGCGACCCCATGTGATTTCAGGTGCGCGAGGATCGCGGCCTCGTCGAAGGGCTCGACGCGCAGGCAGAAGTGGTCCATGTTGCGCCCCGCGCCGGCATCGCCGGCGACGAGATCGATCATGGACGAGCCCGCGCGCAGGTGCGTCATGTTGAATTCGGGCCGGTAAGCGACGAACTCGGCGCCGAGCACCTCGGCATAGAAGCGCACCATGCGCTGCATGTCCGTGACGCGCAGCACGACGTGGTCGATTTCGCGGAGCCTGAGCTTCATCGGGAACGCCTTTTGCGTTGCCGCCAGAGTATAGGAGGCTCCATGGCAACGGTGATAGTCGGATTGGTGAGCGACCCCCACCAGGCGCGCGGCCTGATCAGGGCGCTGGACGACGCGGGATTCAGCGGCGAGGACATCGACATGAGCGGCGGGCTCCTGAGCGAGCTCGTCGCCCGCGGCGTGCCCGACGAGGAGGCGAGCCTCTTCGCCGAGGGCGTGCACCGCGGCGGCGCGATCGTCTGCGTGCGCACGGACGAAGACGAGGAGGCCGTCGAGGCCGCGGAGCTGATGGGCGAGCACGGCGCGCCGGGGCGCATCTACCACGACCCGCGCGTGGAGCGCTACAGCGGGCGCGAGCGCCGCGTGCGGCAGGAGCCGTACGACGGCGTCAATCGCCGAGCGATCTGAAGAACTCGACGATTTCTCCGGCGAGCGCGCGCGGCTCTTCGAGCGCCGCGAAGTGCCCGCCCTTCTTCATCACGCTCCAGCGCCGGATATCGGTGTAGGTCTTCGCGGCCAATGAGCGCGGCGGGCGCAGGATTTCCTTCGGGAACTCGGCGTAGCCCACCGGCACGCCGACGGTCTCGAAGGGCCACGGCCGATGCAGCCGCGCGTGATACGGCCAGAAGGACGAGCCGATCGCGCCGCTGAACCAGTAGAGCGAGATGTTGGCGAGCAGGTCGTCGCGCCGGATGCCGCCGTCGCTCCAGGTGTGGAATTTCTCGGCGACCCACGCGGCGAGGCCCGCCGGCGAATCGGTCAGCGCATAGGCGAGCGTCTGCGGCTTCGTGCCCTGGATCGCCTGGTAGCCGGTTTCCTCCTTCAGCCAATAGGCCAGGTGGCGCAGATACTCGGCCTCCTCGGGTGAGGCTGCGGGGATCTTCGGATCGCGGCGCACCGCCAGCAGATTCAGATGGAGCCCGATCACGCGTGCCGGATAAAGAGCTGCAATGCGCGAGCCGATGAATGCGCCCCAGTCGCCGCCCTGCACCGCGAAGCGCTCGTAGCCCAGGCGCGTCATCAACTCGGCGAAGCACTCGGCGATCTCTTCGACGCCGAAGCGCGGCTGTCCGGGCTTGAACGAGAGCGTGTAGCCCGGCAGCGATGGCGCCACGATGGTGAACTGTCGGGTCAGGAGCGGGATCAGTTCCAGAAACTCGACGATCGATCCCGGCCAGCCGTGCGAGAGAAGCAGCGGCGTGGCATTTATCCCACTGCCCGGCTGGTGGATGAAATGCAGCTCGATGCCGTGGACCGAAAGAGTGAACTGCCGCAGGTGGTTGATGCGCGCTTCGTGCGCGCGCCAGTCGAAGCTGTCCTGCCAGTACGCGACGAGCTCTCGCAGGTGGGCAAGGCTCGTCCCGGTCGACCAGGGCGCGAGCGGCGGCTCGTCCGCAAAGCGCGTGCGCGCCAGGCGCTCGCGCAGGTCGGCCAGCGCCGCTTCGGGAACATGCAGGGTGAATGATCGGATAGGCAATTGTGCCGCTAAGATCGCAGAGCGTCTTGACGCGCCGACAGCGCCACGCCAGCATTGGCAGCCGCGTGCCGACCGCCCTGCAGTTCATCTGCAATAAGTGCAAAGCGCTATCGAACGTGCAAACGTTCGAGCAGACGCGCGACGGGATCGTGTTCTGCCGCTGCGATCACTGCGGCACGAAGAACAAGGTGGTGCACGCCGGCCAGACGCCGAGCCAGCCGGGACTGCTACCGGTTACCGGCGTTATCCAGTAGAGGAAGGCTCTCCAGGCGGGCCTTCAGTTCCTTGGCATCCAGGAAGACGTGCAGCGCGCGCGTGCGCGCCACGCACGGCGGCAGCTCGTTGAAGAGCATCCAGGCGTTGTCTTCGACCTGCTTCAACTTCTGGAGGAGCTCGGCGTCGCCAGGAAAATGAGGCACGCCGAGACGTTAGCAAAGAGCGGCGCCGGCCGCAGTCGCCGCGGCCGGAAATCCCGCGTCACCAATTCACGACACCGGCAAATGGCTGCCTGAGCCCGATTTGGGAAATTCCTTAATCGCGGCGGGCCGCTAGCATCAAAAGCGCGCCCATCACGATCCCGACGCCGAAGCCGACGCCGACTGCGGTCCACGGATTCTGCTGCACCGTTTCGTCGGCGTAGCGGCCGTACTCGCGCGCGCGCTCGCTGATGCCGTCGAGCACGTCGTTCAGCTGGCGCTTGGCCGACTGCAGCGTGTCCTCGGCCTCCTGCTCCTGGAAGTCGCGGATATCATTCGTGCCACCATACTGCGGCTGATTCGGCGTCATGGTTCCTCCTGTTGAGAATGCAAACGGCAGAGCAAACAGCGTGCCTTCGAAGGCGCTGGCTGCCATTCGGAATGCGGTGCGCGGCGTCGGCTTCATGTTCTCCGAGCTCAGCATCCGGATCCTCGCCGCCGGCACGCTCGGCACTGTCGCCGCCGGCGCCTATTTCTCGCTCTCGGCACTCGAGTGGTGCGCGGCGCTGCTCGCCTTGAGCCTGATCTGGGCGGCCGAAGGCATGAACACCGCGCTCGAGCGGCTCACTGACCTGGTCTCGCCCGACTTCCATCCGCTCGCGGGGATGGCCAAGGACATCGCCGCGGGCGCGGTGCTGCTGGCTTGCATCGGCGCGGTCCTGGTCGGCGTCATCATCTTCGGCCCGCGCTTCGTCTAACATCGCGACTTTCAAGGAGGAACCATGATCGATCTCTACGCCGCCGGCACCTCGAACGGCATGCGCGCGCGCATCGCGCTCGAGGAATGCGGCCTCAAGTACAACTGGCATCCCATCGACCTCACGAAGGGCGAGCACAAGACGCCGCAGTACCTCGCGATGAACCCGATGGGACAGATCCCGGTGATCGTCGATCACGAGGGTCCGGGCGGAAAGAAAATCACCCTGTCGCAGTCGAGCGCCATCATGGTGTACTGCGCCGAGAAGGCCGGGAAATTCATCCCCAAGGATCCGGCGAAGAAGGCGGCGATGCTCGAGGCCTACATGAGCGCCTCCACCGACATCACGCCGGGCTTCGGCTCGATCAACGCCTGCGTGCGCGCGAAGGATCCGGCGCCGTATGCCGCGGCGGGCGACATGTTCAAGCAGCGCCTGAAGGGCTATTTCAAGGTCTGGGACGATCTGCTAGCGAAGAGGAAGTACGCCGCGGGCGACGAGTTCACCATCGCCGACCTCTCGCTCTACGCCGGCTACTGGCGCACCAAGGGCGCGTTCCCCGAGCTTGTCGCCGGCATGGCGAACCTCGAGCGCTGGGGCAACGACACCGGCGCGCGGCCGGGCGTGCAGCGTGCGCTGAAGCTCTGAATTCCGGACGACGTCCGTAATTATTCTGTCAGCCGATGATCTTCCGGCAATGGCGCGGCCTTGCGCGCACCGAACGCGCTGATGAATACGTCCAGCACCTGCGCCGCGATACTTTTCCGCAGCTCGCGCGCATCCCGGGCTTCGTCGACGCGAGCATCCTGCGCCGTGACGTCGAGCGCGGCGTGGAGTTCCTCGTCGTCACGCGGTGGCGCTCGCTCGACGCCATCCGCAAATTCGCCGGCGCGGACGCCGAGATCGCGGTCGTGCCCGAGAACGTGCAGCGAATGATGCTCGATTACGATCGTCGCGTCGCGCACTACGAGCTGGTGGAATGAATCGTCTGCAGCGCGGCCTCGGCACGTTCGGCACGCTGGTCATCCTCGCCGTCGCCGGCGCGGCGGGCTATTACATCTACAAGAGCGTGTTCGAGCCCGAGTCGGTATCGGCGCCGAGCTGCAAGAGCCAGCTCAATAGCTGCATGGTCAATTGCCGCAAGACGACCACCGAGGCGCCGCAGGCGCAGGCGTGCCAGGAGAGCTGCCAGCGCGACGCAGCGGCGTGCGAGGCGCGCAAACGCTGATTCTCAGCGTATCCGCAGCAGGCTGAGCGCGAGCGCCGCACCCGTCACTGCGGCGAGGATCCAGAACGAGGTGTGCATGGTCGCGATGAAGCGCGCGGGATCCGCGCCGATGGGCTCATGGCCCAGGTTGATGGACACGAGCGCGCCGACGATCAGCATGCCGCTCACCATGCCGAGCGAGCGAGCGGTCGCCGAGAGCGCCGCGGCGATGCCGGTGCGCTCGGGCGGCACCGCGTTCATCACCATCGTCATGTTGGGCGAGGAAAAGAAGGCGAAGCCCACGCCCTGCACCGCAAGGACGACGCCGACGGCGAGGAGAGGCGCGCCCGCGCCGAGCGTGGTCGCGCCGAGCGCGGCGACGAGCACCACGGCGACGCCGCTCGCCGCGATGAGCGCCGGGCGCGCGCGGTCGGCGAGGATGCCGGCGAAGGGCGCGATGGCCGCCATGAGCAGCGTGCCGATGGCGAGCACCTCGCCGGCCGTGTCGGGCGCGCGGCCGAGCACCGTCTGCATGTAGAGCGAGAGCAGGAACACCGTGCCGAACGCGTTGCAGTAGAGGAGCCACTGCACGACGAGCGCGTTGCGCAGCACATGGTTCTGAGCGAGCACCGGCACGTTGAGCAGCGGCCGCTCGAGGCGGCGTTGGACGAGCACGAACGCGATGAGCAGCGCGACGCCCAGCGTCACGCCGGCATAACCCAGCGCTCCTTCCCGCACGGTCGCCGCGCCGCCGACCAGCGCGAGCATCGCCACGGTGATCAGCGCGCTGCTCGGCAGGTGCACCGCGCGCGGCGCCGGACGGTGCCAGCCGGCCGGCAGCATGAAATGGATCGGCACGAGGAGCGCCAGCACGATCGCGCCGCCCGCGATGAACACGGCGCGCCACCCCCAGGCGTTCACGAGGAAGCCGGCGCAGATCGGGCCGAGCGTGAGCCCTGCGTAGACCGCGCCGATGGTGATGCCGTAGGCGCGCCCGCGGCGCTCGGGCGGCACAGCATCAGCAATGATCGCCGGCCCGGCGGCCTGCACGGCGGCCGAACACGCGCCCTGCACGAAGCGCATGGCGAGTATCGCGGCCATCGAAGAGAGCAGCCCCGTGGCGATGGAGATCAGCGCGAAGGCGGCCATGCCACCCTTGTAGAGCGCCGCCTTGTCTGCCGCGTCGCTCAGCCGCCCGGCCGGCAGGAGGAGCGCCACCGCCGCGGCGAGAAACAGCGTCTCCACGAGCGAGAGCGCGATCGCGCCCGCGGCGAGATCCGCGCCCATCGCCGGCAGCGCCACCGCGACGCCCGAGATCATGAAGGGCGGCGCGAACTGCGACGCGGCGATCGCCGGGACGAGTAAGGGGTGGTTATTCTTCGTCAGGGGCGCCGCCGCCGCTCGCGACGATGTCTTCCTGGCGGATCTTGTCGACGTTGAAGCGCTCGACGCGCCCGCGGATGGTTTTCAGCAGGTCCGCGAGCTCGGGCGGCTCCTTCATGAAGCGCAGCGGATTCGAGCGCGCGACCACGAAGGTCTTCAGATATGGGCTCACAAACCCCTTCGCCTTGAGTTTCTTCACCACCTCGGCGACGCGCTCGTCGAGCTCGAGCAGCGTCTCGGCGATTTTCTCGTGCGCCTTTAACGCCTTCCCCAAGGATTCATCGGAAAACTCCGTGAGCCGACGTACGAATGGGTTGTACACGCCGCCGCTGAAGCGCGGGTTCTTCTCGTAGCACAGGCCCATCGTCACGAACGAGGCCTCCTCGAGGTAGTACGAGAACTCCTTCTCCGTCTTGCCGGGCGTCTCCTCCATCAGGTTGCGGAAGATGCGGATGACTTCCAGCGACTTGTCGCGCAGGTTGTGCGCTTTCTCGGTGTTGAGCGCGAGGATCTGCCACGCGACCTCGCGCTTCGGCACCACCAGTGCGGTGATGGCGCGCGCGCCTAACCTGCGCATCGCTTCCAGCCGGTGGCGCCCGTTCGGCGTCCAGAAGCCCTTCTCCGGCGCGCTGACCGCGATCACCGGGTCGAGGAACATCCCCGTGCGGTCGAGCACGTCGGCGAGCCGGCGGTGGTGCATCTGCGACAGATCGCGCTGAAACGGCGTCGGCTCGATCGCCTCGATCGGCAGCACCGCGAAAATTAACGGATTCTTACCGAGCGGATCGCTATAGCAGCCGAGCACGTAGCCGCCTTCGTTCTCGACGCGCGCTTTGGCGTCCGCGCCCTCCCCGCTCAGCGTATCGAGGCGGCATTCGAGCGCGGTGAGGCCGCGCGAGCCGGCCTTCGCCTTGCGCGGACGGCGCCGCGCCGGTGCTCGTTTTTTAGCGGTGGCCATGTGATATAAAAGAGCGCATGAGCATACCCATGTTGGATCGTAAGCGGTTCATGGTGGGCAAGTACGAAATCATCGCTCAGCCCATCCCCAACTCGGCGCACATGCTGCGCTACACAGTGTTCGTAGACGGCAACCGGATCGGCGCGCTCGCCTCCATGCCGACCGAATCGGATTGCCGGTTCCTCGAGAACCCGCCGCCCGTGCCGCCGCTCAAGATCTTCCGCGTCACTCATCGGCCGGGCCGGCCGAAGAAAAACCCCGCGTCTTAGAGTTCGGGCTCCGTCCCCGAATTATTTTTCGGGCGCGATCGGGATCTTCGGCGTCCAGGCGAGCCATTCCTTCTTCGGCTCCTCATACAGGAAGAACACCGCGCCCTGCTTGGCGCGCGCGGTGCCCGGCGGCGTGGCGAACTCGATGCCGCCGGTGATGAAGGAGCGCAGCGATTCGAACTCGACCTCGAGCCCCTTCAAGATGCCGCCCTTGATGTTGAGCCCGCTCACGTCCCAGAAGGACGAGCCCTCGCGCACCAGCGCGGCGTAGCGCGGATAGATGACGATGTGCACGTCGGCCGAGAGCGAGTTGGGCGAGAGATCGAGCTTCTGCACCATGCCGACCTCGACGCCGCGGTAATACACCGGCGCATCGACGCGCATCTTCGGCCGCGCCGCGCGCAGCACGATTCTCAGCCCGCCCTCGATGGTGGAGGGTGGATTCTCGAGGCCGGTGAACTCGCGCTGCTCTTTCGCGTCCGGCTTGCCGGGAATCACCTGGACCTCGGGCCCCGAAAGCACGGTGGCGAGGCCCGTGATCTGCCCGAAGCCGACCCGCGGCCGCACGATCCAGAACTGGCTGCCCTCGCGCGCCACGCCCTCGGCGGAGCGGATCAGCCGGATGCGCACCACCGCGCTCTTTTCGTCCTTGGAGAGCGAGACGCCGCTCACCTCGCCTATCTGCACGCCGCGATAGCGCACCGGCGTCTGCCCGACGCGCAGGCCGCCGCCGTCGGTGAAGGTGACGTTGATCTGCGGCCCGTAGTCCTGCAAGCGGTAGAACACCAGGTAGGCGGCGACCGCGACCGCCATCACCGGCACCATCCAGATCAGGCGCAGGACGCGCCGCCGCCGCACGCGTGCCTTCGGGATCTCGTCGCCGGTCATTGTCGGTTCCAGATCGTCTTCGGATCGAAGCTCTGCGACGCGAGCATGGTGAACACCACCACGCAGGTAAAGGCGACGAGCCCGGGCCCCGGAATCACGCGCGCCAGGTCACCAAGCTTGACCAGCGCCACCAGGATCGCGAGCAGAAAGACGTCGAGCATCGCCCACGGGCCGATGGCGTCGATGAACTGGAAGATGCGCGTGCGCGCGCGCAGCCGGCGACCCTTGCCCCACTTTACGCTCCACACCAGAAAGGAAAGGCCGAGCAGCTTCATGAGCGGGATCACGATGCTCGCCAGGAACACGATCGCGGCGACGAAATATTCGTTGTGGTCCATCAGGCTGACGACGCCGTCCCAGATCGTGTTCTCGGAGAAGTTGCCGTAGAGGTTCATCGTCAGGATCGGATAGATGTTCGCCGGGATATAGAGCACGAGCGCGGCGAGCGTCAGCGCGAGCGTCGCGTCGGCGCCGCCGTGGGGCCGCGTCGCAATGGTCGAGCCGCAGCGGATGCACTCGGCGCTCATGCCCGGCGCGAGCTCTTCGAAGCGCTGGGTAAGCCCGCAGCTCTCGCAGGCGAGGACCGTGTCGCTGGAGGCCATCAAGCCACCGTTTGCAATCTACGTGCCCGCCGTAGAATTCGGCCCTCACCTCGAGGACCCCATGACCCGACTCGCTGCTTTCCTCTTCGCCCTCGCCACCCTGCTCTTGAGCGGCTGCGGCTACAACCGGCTGCAATCCTCCGACGAGCAGGTGAAGGCCGCCTGGGCCGAGGTCGTCAACCAGTACCAGCGCCGCGCCGACCTGATCCCTAACCTCGTCAACACCGTCAAGGGCTTCGCGCAGCAGGAGCAGCAGGTCCTGATCGGCGTCACCGAGGCGCGCGCCAAGGCGACCTCGATCCAGGC
>DASXRW010000123.1:0-4137 GCA_036506355.1 Burkholderiales bacterium | reverse complement strand
CAGCGGCTTCCAGTGTGGGCGCGGCGTATGCGGCGCCTCGAAGAGCTCGTCGAAGCGGTCGGTGGCCTGCGGATATTCGCCAAACAGCTCGCGGGACATCGCGAGCGAGATTAGCACGGCGCCGACTTAGGTCCTGCGCAGATCCAGCGTCAGCGGAAAGTTGGGGTTGCGCTCCTCGGGCTGCAGCTCGATTTTCTGTGGCGTATGCCCCATGCGCACGAAGCGCGCGAGCCGGCGGCCCTCGGCTTCGTAGGCGTTCACCGGGAAATTCTCGTGGGCGAGGCCGCCCGGATGGGACACATGGTACTGGCAGCCGCCGAGCGAGCGCTCCATCCAGGTATCGACGAGGTCGAAAGTGAGCGGCGCATGCACGCCGATCGTCGGATGCAGCGCCGAGGGCGGCTGCCAGGCGCGGTAGCGCACGCCGGCAACGTATTCGCCGACGTTGCCGGTCGACTGCAGCGGCACGGTTCGTCCGTTGCACGTGATGATGTGGCGCTCGCCCACCAGGCCGGTCGCCTTCACCTGCAGGCGCTCGACCGAGGAGTCGACGTAGCGCACGGTGCCGCCGGGCGCGCCTTCCTCGCCCATCACATGCCAGGGCTCGAGTGCCGCGCGCAGTTCGATTTGCGCGCCGCGGGTCGCAAACTCGCCGTGGCGGGGAAACCGGAACTCGAAGTGCGGAGAGAACCATAGCGGATCGATCGGATAGCCGAACTCGCGCAGCTCGGCGGCAACGTCCTCGAAGTCCTGCCACACGAACCACGGGAGCATGAAGCGGTCGTGCAGCTCGGTGCCCCAGCGCTTGAGCCTCGCCGGCTGATAGGGGCGCTGCCAGAAGCGCGCGACCAGCGCGCGCAGCAGCAGCTGCTGGGTGAGCGACATCCGCGCGTGCGGCGGCATCTCGAAGGCGCGCAGCTCGAGCAACCCCAGGCGCCCCGTGGGGCTGTCGGGCGAGTACATCTTGTCGATGCAGAACTCGGCGCGGTGCGTGTTGCCGCTCGAGTCGATGAGCAGATTCCTGAAGAGGCGATCGACCAGCCACGGCGGCGCGTTCTGCTGCCTTTTACTTAGCTCTCGGAAAGCAATTTCGATTTCATAGACCGAATCGTTCCTCGCCTCGTCGATGCGCGGCGCCTGGCTCGTCGGGCCGACGAACAGCCCCGAGAAAAGGAACGACAGCGACGGATGGTTGTGCCAGTAGGCGATCAGGCTCGCCAGCAGCTCGGGCCGGCGCAGGAACGGCGAATCCACCGGCGCGGCGCCGCCGAGCGCGAAGTGGTTGCCGCCGCCGGTGCCCGAGTGCTTGCCGTCGAGCATGAACTTCTCCGTGCCCAGGCGGCACTCGCGCGCCTGGGCATAGAGGAACGTGGTGTTCTCGACGAGCTCGTCCCAGCTGCCCGAGGGATGAATATTGACCTCGAGCACGCCCGGGTCGGGGGTGATGCGCAGCGACTGCAGGCGAGGGTCCTTCGGCGGCTCGTAGCCTTCGATGAGCACCGGGAAGCCGAGCTCCGCGGCGGTGGCCTCGACCGCGGCGACCAGCTCGAGGTAATCGTCGAGCGCCTCCAGCGGCGGCATGAATACGTAGAGCAGCCCCTTGCGCGGCTCGGCGCAAAGGGCCGAGCGCGTGATCCAGGCGGCGGATTCGAACTTGCCGGGCGCCTTTTGCTCTTTCAGGGTCGCCTTGCCATGGCGCGTTTGATGAGCGATCGCCTGGTGGCGCGGCAGCGGCGGGAATTGCTGCATCGGGTCGGCCGGATGGATCGCGGGCCGGTCGGCGCTCGCGGCCCACGGTTGCGAGTCGAGCGGCAGCCGCAGTCCCATGGGCGAGTCCCCGGGCACGAGGTAGCAGCGCTCGGCACGCAGGAACCAGGACCCGCTTTCCCATTGAGAAGAATTTTTCTTCAAAGGCAGGACATGCCCCACCGCGCGGTCCAGTCCCTGCGAGAAGACCTTGCGCAGGCGCTCGCGCTCGAGCGGATCCTGAAGGCGCGAATCGAAGGGATCGACGTTGGACGGCAGCTTGCGCTCGCGCCATAGGTAGTACCAGACGTCCTCGTAGGCGGGAATGATGTGCTGCGCGTCGAGATCAAGATGGCCGGCGAGCGCGCGCAGGAATTGCGCGGCCTGGCTTTCACTCACGCCGTAGTCCACGCTTTCGTCGGCGATGAGGCCCGGGTTGTCCCAGATCGGCTCGCCGTCCTTGCGCCAGAAGCACGACAGCGACCAGCGCGGCAGTTGCTCTCCCGGGTACCACTTGCCCTGGCCGTAGTGGAGAAGGCCCTTCGGCGCGTATCGCTGTTTTAGCTTTTTCAACAGCGTGGCACCCAGAAGCCTCTTTCTTGGCCCCATAGCTTCGGTGTTCCATTCGGCGCCGTCCGGGTCGTCGATGGAGACGAAGGTCGGTTCCCCGCCCATGGTCAGCCGCACGTCATGCGCGGCGAGATCGGCGTCGATGCGGTGGCCGAGCTGCTCGATCGTGAGCCATTGCGCGTCGCTGTAGGGCTTGGTGACGCGCGGCGCCTCGCGCACGCGCTCGATGCGCATCTCGTGCGAGAACTCCACCTCGCACTTCTCGGTGACGCCGGTGACCGGCGCGGCGCTCGCCGGCTCGGGCGTGCAGGCGAGCGGGATGTGGCCTTCGCCCGCGAGCAGGCCCGAGGTCGGGTCGAGCCCGACCCAGCCCGCGCCCGGCAGGTAGGCCTCGCACCACGCATGCAGATCGGTGAAATCGGCAGCCGGACCCGATGGGCCGTCGAGCGACTTCACGTCGGGCGCGAGCTGCACGAGATAGCCGGAAACGAAGCGCGCCGCGATGCCGAGGTGGCGCAGGAGCTGCACCAGGAGCCAGCCCGAGTCGCGGCAGGAGCCGCTGCCGAGCGCGATGGTTTCCTCCGGCGTCTGCACGCCCGGTTCCATGCGGATGAGATAGCGCACGTCCCTCGCGACCTGCTGGTTGAGCTCCACCAGGAAGTCGTTGGTCCTCCTCGGCGCGCGCGGGATCTCGTCGAGGAAGGCCTTGAAGAGCGGCGTGAGCGGCAGTCGCGCGAGATACGGCGCGAGCTCCAGCAGCTGCCACGGCTCGTACTGGAAGGGGAACTTCTCGGCGTGCGGCTCGAGGAAGAAGTCGAACGGATTGATGACCGACATCTCGGCCACCAGATCGACCTCGATCGAGAGCTCGCGCGTCTTTTCCTGGAAGACGAAGCGCGCCAGCCAGTTCGATTGCGGGTCCTGCTGCCAGTTGATGAAGTGCTTCTCCGGCCGCACCTTGAGCGAATAGGCATGCACCGGGGTACGCGTGTGCGGCGCGGGCCGCAGGCGTACCACCTGCGGGCTGAGCGCGACCGGCCGGTCGTAGCGATAGCGGGTGACGTGGCTCAGGGCAACGTGGATCGTCATTGTTGTGTCGCCTCGACGTGCGCGTGGGCTAAGAGAGTTTCGGCGCCGCCGCCGATGCGCACGCCGCGCACCGGACAGGCGTCGAGGTAATCGGCGCCGACGGCGAGCTTGATGTGCGCCTCGCCGACCGGCATGTCGTGCGCGATGTCGAAGCTGCGCCAGCGCTCGACCACCCAGGCCTCGGCCCAGGCGTGCATCGCCACGCCATTGTTGTCTTTCTTTCTGGCGTACACGTATCCGGAGACATAGCGCGCGGGCACGCCGAGGTGGCGGCAGCAGGCGATGAAGGCGTGCACCGCGTCGGCCGCCGAGCCGCCGCGGTGTCGCTCGTTGATGGCGGCGGCGAGCTCGCGCAGGCCGCTGTGCTCGGCGACGGCGCGGTGAAACCTGTCGGCGAAGCCACCCAGAGGCTCGTCGACCCGCGTCAGACCGGTCGGCCGCAGGAACAAGAGCGGCGAGAGCGGCGCGCCCGTGAAATCGGAGGACTCGTCGAGCGCGGGAGAGGTCTCGACCGTGCCGGCGGCCTCGATGGAGATTTCCGACACCGCCTTGTCCAGGGTCAGCACGTGCAGCACGTTGCCGTAGCCGTCGGTCGTGCGCAGCGCCTGGCCGGGCGTCTCGAGGTTCCACCCGGTGACTTTCTGGCGCGCCGTGTCGCGCGGGGTGAGGCGCAGGTATTGCGTCGACAGGCGCACCGGCGAGTCGTAGCTGTACTTGAACTCGTGCGTGATG
>DASXRW010000122.1:0-3215 GCA_036506355.1 Burkholderiales bacterium | reverse complement strand
TACTGCATCGCCGCCGGGTTCGTCCTCGGCCATGCGGGACTGGATGCATTCACCGAAGAGCGGGTGCGCGATGAGCGCATGCGCTCACTCGCCGCGAAGGTGCGCTACGAGATCGATCCGCACAATCCCTATCCCGACGAGTTCACCGGTCATGTGCGCGTGCGGCTGAAGGACGGCCGCGAGCTCGAGGAACGGCAGGCGCACATGCGCGGCGGTGCACACGAGCCGCTCACCCGTGCGGATATCGAAGAGAAATTCCGCCTGAACTGCGCCTATGGCGGCTGGAACGCGGGGCAGGCCGAGCGCTTCCTCGCCTACGCGCGCGGCGCGTTCGACGCGCCGGTCGACCTGACAGCGTTCCGCTAGTCGTCCAGCCGGATGTTGCGCTCGCGCGCGAGCGCGCTCCAGCGCGCGATGTCGGCCTGGATGAAGCGGCCGAACTCTTCCGGCGACATCGGCATCACCGCGATCGCTTCGCCAGCGAGGCGCTGCTGCAGCGCTGGCGAGCCGATCGCGCGGTTGATCTCGCTGTTGAGCTTGCGCGTGATCTCGGCGGGCAGCTTCGCCGGCCCGACGATGCCATACCACTGCACGCCGTCGAAGCCCTTGTAGCCGAGCTCCTCGAACGTCGGCAGGTCCGGCTGCAGCGGGTGGCGCTGCAGTCCGGTGATCGCCAGCGGCTTCACCTTCCCGGCGCGGATGTGCGGCAGGGCCGCGGCGAGCCCTGGAAACAGCACCTGGATCTGCCCGCCCAGCATGTCGGCGATCGCGGGTCCCATGCCGCGGTAGTGCGCATATACGGCGGATTCCAGTCCGGCAGCGGCCCGGAACTGCTCGAGCGCGAGATGGTTGAGAAGGCCGATGCCGCCGGTGCCAAAGTTGAGCTTGTTGGGATTCTGCCGCGCGTAGTCGATGAAGCTCTTCACGTCCGTGACCGGCAGCGACGGATGGACCACCAGCAGGTTGGGCGTGCCGCCGACCATGGCGATCGGCGTGAAGTCCCTGATCGCGTCGTAAGGCAGCTTGCGCACGGCGGGGTTGGTGCCGTGCGTGCCGACGTAGCCCACCATCAGCGTGTAGCCGTCGGGCGCCGCACGCGCGGTGCTCATCGAGGCGATGGTGCCGCCGGCGCCGGCCGAGTTCTCGACGATGAACGACTGGTCGAGCGCACGCGAGAGTTGGTCGGCCACCGTGCGGCCGATGAGATCCAGGCCACCGCCGGGCTGGGCAGGCACGATGATCTTCACGGGCTTCGCCGGATACGACTGCGCAACCGCCAAAATGGAAAAAGCGGCGGGCAAGAGCGCTGCAAGCAGCGATAGGACTAGCCGCATGGTGCCTCCTCCTGCGGAGAGTCTAGCGGAGGAACTCGATCAGCGCGTCGAGCGTGGCGTCGGGCGCCTCGGCCATCAGCGAATGGCCGGAGAAGTCGATCACCACCGTTCTCGCGCCGGGGATCTGCTCCTGCAGCGTCTTCGCCGCCCGCGGCGGCGTCATCAGGTCGCGCCTGCCGAGGATGAAAAGCACCGGGCATTTGACGTTGCCGGCAAATACATAGTCGTTCGACGCCTTGAGGTCGGCATAGAGCACGCCCGGCGCAAGGCGCTCGAGCCGCGCCTGCGTATCGCCGTACATCCACATCCCGGGATTGGGATTGCCGCCAAGCGGCACCTGCGGCGCGTGGCCCCAGATCGTGTGCATGTCGAACGCGTCATAGGAATTGCGCTTCGCCGCGTCCAGGAATGCGTCGCTCACCTTCATCGGCTGCGCCGTGGCGATCAAGGCAACGCGCTCGACTCGTGCCGGATGGCGCGCAGCGCAGTCGAGCGCCACGAGCGCGCCCATCGAATGGCCGACCAGGCTGGTCCGCTCGATCTTGGCGGCATCGGGCAGCTTCACCAGCCAATCGGCCATCGCCGGGACCGTGGTAAGCGGCGGACCTTCCGAGCGCCCGTGGCCGGGAAGATCGACGGCGAGGACGTTCCAGCCGTGGTAGCCGAAGTAGCGGCTCTGCAGGCCGAACCAGGAATGGTCGAGCCCCGCGCCATGCACGAACACGACGGTGCGCTTTGCCGGATCGAGGTCGTGGTTGGCGGTATAGGCAAACGCTTCCCTCCCGCCGACGTCGAGCTTCACTTCTGCGAAACTTTCAGCGCCCGGTCGAGATCGTCGATCAGGTCCTGCGCGTCCTCCAGCCCGATCGACAGACGCACGGTGCCCGCGGTGATGCCGGCCTTCTTCAGGTCTTCGTCGCTCATGCGATAGTGCGTGGTGGTCGCCGGGTGGATCACCAGCGATTTCGCGTCGCCGACGTTGGCGAGGTGCGAGAAGACGCGCAGCGCTTCGATGAAGCTCTTGCCGGCAGGACGGCCGCCCTTGATCTCGAACGAGAACACCGCGCCGGCGCCCTTGGGCAGCAGCTTCTTGCATAGCTCATGGTCGGGGTGCTCGAGCAGCTCGGGGTAAATGACTTTCGCCACCGCCGGATGCGCCGCCAGGAATTTCACAATGGTCCTAGTGGACTCGACGTGCCGCGGCATGCGCAGGTGCAGCGTCTCGACGCCCTGCAGGATGTGGAAGGCGGTCATCGGCGCCATGCAGGCGCCGAAATCGCGCAGGCCTTCACGCCGCGCGCGCAAGAGGAAGGCGCGCGTGCCCGACTCTTCCGCGAAATCCATGTTGTGGAAGCCGGCATAGGCTTCGGTGAGCGTGGCGAATTTGCCCGAGGCATCCCAGTCGAAGCGGCCCGAGTCGACCAGCACGCCGCCGATCGCGACGCCGTGGCCGCCGAGGAACTTGGTCGCCGAGTGATACAGCAGATCCGCGCCGAGCGCGAAAGGCTTCATCAGGTACGGCGTGGTGAAGGTAGCGTCGACCAGCAGCGGGACTTTTATGGCATGGGCGATGTCGGCCACCGCCGGAATGTCGAGGACGTCTAATCCCGGATTGCCCAGTGTTTCACCGAAGAGCAGGCGCGTCTCCGGCCGTATCGCGCGCTTCCAGGCATCGAGCTCGCGCGGATTGACGAACGTCGTGGCGATGCCGAAGCGCTTGAGCGTATAGGCGAGCAGGTTGTGCGAGCCGCCGTAGAGCGAGCCCGAGGCGACGATGTGGCTGCCCGCGTCCATCAGCGTGGCGATCGCGAGATGCAGCGCTGCCTGGCCCGAGGCGGTGGCGATGGCGCCGACGCCGCCTTCGAGCGCCGCCATGCGCTC
>DASXRW010000121.1:0-4242 GCA_036506355.1 Burkholderiales bacterium | reverse complement strand
CAAAAGCTGGCGTACCGAAGACTGGGTCGCGGTCTACCTGGGTTTCCTCATCATCGCCGTGGTTCTCGCGGCGTTCAGCTGGAAGTGGTTCGATCTCGGCGTCACGCGCGCCAATTTCCGCTGGACCGCCGACAGCCAGATCGCGGGCTCCGCGCCCGCGTGGCGCGCCTCGCTCGACGAGATCGCTGCGAAGGGCAAGCCCGAGCTCGCCGCCAAGGCGAATGACCTCAAGGGCGCGCTCGACAAGGGCGATCGCAAGAGCATCGAGAAGGCCGCGGGCGATCTCTCCAAGGCCGGCGGCCGCAACACGGTGCCGGGGACGCTGGGGAACGAGATCCGCGCTCACGCCGGGGCCACCGCCGGGAAGGTGTTCGCGGGGGACAACCTGGTGAAGGTGCTCAGCATCGGCGTCGGGCTGCTCATCATCGGCGCCGCGGGCATGGCGCTGCTCGGCGGCAACGTCGGCGCGTTCGTGATCGGCTTCCCGGTGGTGTTCATCCTCGCCTGGCTCGCGCGCGTGATCGCGGGCAACGGCCTGTTCATCGACTACGGCATCGAGTACGTGATCTTCGCCTTGCTGCTCGGCCTGCTCATCAGCAACACCATCGGCACCCCGGAATGGCTCAAGCCCGCGGCGCAGACCGAGTACTACATCAAGACTGGCCTGGTAGTCCTGGGCGCCGGGCTGCTCTTCATGGAGGTGATCCAGGCAGGCGTGCTCGGCATCCTGCAGGCGGTGCTGGTGGTGGTGGTGATCTGGTACGTCTGCTTCTGGATGGCGCGCAAGCTGCGCGTCGACGACGACTTCGCGGCGATGCTGTCCTCCTCGGTCGCGATCTGCGGCGTGTCGGCGGCGATCGCCACCTGCGGCGCGATCCAGGGCGACAAGAAGAAGCTCTCCTACGTCACCTCGCTGGTGCTGATCTGCGCGGTGCCGATGATGATCGTCATGCCGTGGATCGTGAAGGCGACCGGCATGAACGACATCGTCGCCGGCGCCTGGCTCGGCGGCACGCTCGATACCAGCGCCACGGTGGTGGCGGCGGGCGCGCTGATCAGCGACGTCGCGATGAAGACCGGCGTGATCGTCAAGTTTTCGCAGAACGCGCTCATCGGCGTCGCCGCCTTCATCCTGGTCGTGTGGTGGACCTACAAGGCGGGCGCCCAGGCTGGCGGGCAGAAGCCGAGCGCCGGGATCATCTGGGAGCGCTTCCCGAAGTTCGTGCTCGGCTTCCTGGTCGCCTCGGCCCTGTTCTCGTTCTTCCTGCCGACGCCGCTGGTGGAAGGCACGCGCTCGTCGCTCGGCGAGCTGCGCACCTGGTGGTTCGCGCTCGCCTTCGTCTGCATCGGCCTGGAGACCAAGTTCGTCGATCTCGCCACCATGGAAGGAGGCCGGCCGGCGCTCGCGTTCCTCGGCGCGCAGGCGGTCAACGTGATCTGGACGCTGCTCCTCGCGTATCTGATCTTCGGCGGCGTGCTCTTCCCGGTGCCCGATATCAAGTAGCCTGCGCATGGTGTGGCAGGTTGAGCGGGGCGAGCGCCGCTCAACCTTGGTTGGCGCCGCGCACTTCTTTCCGCGCCACTTCCGCCGCGAGCTGCGACGCCTGATCGAGCCGGCGCGCATCGTGCTGCTCGAAGGCCCGCTCGACGAGGCGGCCACCCGCAAGGTGCTCGAGGCGGGCCGCGGCCTGGGCGGGGAGGCGCTCTACAAGGCGGCGCGCGAGCAGATCCACGCGCGTCTCGGCATCTTCTCCGCGCCGCTCGACGTGCACCGGATTGTCAGGGACCTGATCTTCGGGCGGCAGGAGGAGTGGCTCGAACAGGAGCTGCGCGCGCTCAAGCCCTGGGCCGCGTTCTTCGGCATCTGGACGCGCTATCGCGCGCGCGAAGGCTGGGTGCACAAGTTCGACCTCGACGCCGCCCAGGTCGCCGCCAAGCTCGGCAAGGACACGCGCTACCTCGAGACGATCGAGGAGCAGATCGCCGCGCTCGAGGGGGTGCCGCCCGAGCGCTTCGTGCGCTTCCTCGCGGCGGGGGATTGGCGGCGCTACAACGAGGATTACGAGCGCTACTACCTCGCGGGGGACGTCGAGGGACTCGCCGCGGCTGCAAAGGGGTTCGCCACCTATTGCGAGCCGGTCATCGGCCGGCGCGATGCGGTGCTCGCCGAGCGCATGGCGCCGGAGCTCGACGCGGGCGGCGCGTGCGTGATTGTCGGCGTCGCGCATTGCCCCGGCGTGCTCGCACGGCTGGCCGAGCGCGGCTTCAGTGTTCGTAAATTCCCGCTTTGACCTTGCCGCGGAACACGCGATAGGAATAGACCGTGTAGCCGAGGATGAACGGCAGGACGATCAGCACCCCCACGCCGACGAACTCCAGCGCGCTGTCGTCCGCGGCGGCGTCCCAGATGGTGAGCTCGTCCATCACGATGTAGGGAAAGAGGCTGTAGGCAAGGCCGATGAAGGCCAGCACGAAGATCGCGACCGCGCCGGCGAACGGTTTGGTGTCCGAGCGGCCGAGCGTCAGCCAGACCCAGAGGCCGATCGCCACGGTCGCGAGCGGCAGCACCATGAGGCCGAGCGTGCGCGGGAAATCGAACCACCGTTCGCGCACCGTCTCGCTCGCGAGCGGCGTGCCGAGGCTCACTAGCGCGACGCCGAGGGCGACCCACATCAGGCCCCAGCGCGCCCAGCGCACCGACTTCTCCTGCAGCTCGCCGCGCGTGCGCAGCACGAGCCAGGTCGCGCCGAGGAGCACGTAGCCGCCGCAGAGGCTCGCTCCCACCACCACCGCGAAGAGCCAGTAGCCGACGCCGGAATCGAACCCGGTGACATAGCGGCCGAGCATCAGCCCTTGGGCGAAGGAGGCGAGCGTCGAGCCCGCCCAGAAGAGCCAGTTCCAGAGCTCGCGGTGCCAGCCCTCGGCCTTGACGCGCAGCTCGAAGGCCACGCCGCGCAGCATCAAGCCGACGAGCATCGCCGCCACCGGCAGGTAGAGCGCGCCGAGGATCTCGCCGTGCGCCACCGGAAAGGCGACGAGCAGGAGGCCGATGCCGAGCACCAGCCAGGTCTCGTTCGCGTCCCAGAACGGCGCGATCGAGGCGACCATCAGCTCCTGCTCCTCTCGCGTGGCCGCGGGCATCAGCATGCCGATGCCGAGGTCGTAGCCGTCGAGCAGCACGTAGACCAGGATGGCGAAGCCCATCAGCGCGGTGAACGCGAGCACCAGGTCCATCAGCCCTTCCTCGACATGTGCGTGAGCGTGACCATGTAGGCGATGAGCAGCGCCGCGTAGGTCACGAGGTACGCGGTGAGACTGGCGCCCAGCTTCGCGCTGCTCGCCGGGCCCACGGCGTCCGCCGTGCGCAGGACGCCGGTGACGAGCCACGGCTGGCGGCCGATCTCCGTCACCAGCCAGCCGGCGAGCGTCGCGACCCAGCCGGCGAAGGTGAAGCCGGCGAAAGTCCACAAGAGCCAGCGCGGCGGCTTCTTCAGCCACAGCTGGCTGCCCCACGCGAGGACGAGCATCAGCACGCCCATGCCGACCATCACGCGGAACGCGAAGAAGAGCGGCGCCACCGGCGGGCGATCGGCGAAGTCGCTGAGCCCTTTCACCTCGGCGTCCGGGCTGTGCCTGAGGATGAGCGACGCGCCCTTGGGCACCTCGATGGCGAAGCGGTTGCGCCCGTGCTCTTCATCGATGAGCGCGAAGAGCACCAGCGGCGCGCCGCGCTCGGTATGCCAGAGCGCTTCCATCGCCGCGATCTTGGCCGGCTGGTGCTCGAGCGTGTTGAGGCCGTGCATGTCGCCGGCGAAGATCTGCAGCGGCACGAGCACCGCGGCGAGCCGCGCGCCGAAGCGCAGCGTCTTCAGCGCCGCGCCGTCCGAGGCGGCAGCGAGGAGGCGCCACGCCGAAAGCCCGGCGACGACGAACGCGGCCGTGATGCCCGAGGCGAGCAGCATGTGCGTCAGGCGATAGGGAAACGACGGGTTGAAGATCACGCGCCACCAGCTCTCGGCGATGAGGGCACCATCGACGAGCGTGTGGCCGGCAGGCGTCTGCATCCACGAGTTGAGCGCCAGGATCCAGAACGCCGACACGGTGGTGCCGAAGGCGACGATCAGGCTTGATGCGACGTGCACGCGCCCGGAGACGCGCTGCATGCCGAAGAGCATGACGCCGAGGAAGGTCGCCTCGAGAAAAAAGGCGGTGAGCACCTCGTAGGCGAGCAGCGGCCCGGCG
>DASXRW010000120.1:0-4618 GCA_036506355.1 Burkholderiales bacterium | reverse complement strand
GTGCCCGCACGCGCGTCCGGGTGGGCTGCGCTGT
The DNA here is from genome assembly GCA_036506355.1 of Burkholderiales bacterium. Taxonomy (GTDB): domain Bacteria; phylum Pseudomonadota; class Gammaproteobacteria; order Burkholderiales; family SG8-39; genus SCGC-AG-212-J23. The sequence continues at coordinate 4,584 of DASXRW010000120.1, read as the reverse complement.
TATGCCGCAGATGCAAGATGATCTTCCCAGCCTGGGAATACCAGCACTGCCGGATGACACTTGAGCGCTCGAGCGAGCACCTTCGCGCGCTCGACACCCAGGCGAACTCGATCGTTCTCGATGGCCGAAAGCGTCGCTTGCGGAATACCCGTGCGCTCGGCGAGCTGGTTTTGGCTCAAGCCTTGGAGCTCACGAATGATGCGCACCGACTCGCCAACCGAGACAGCAATACGTTTTTTCGCGGTACGAAATTGCTTCATCTAGGGTCTCCGATAGTCATGTGGCGTGATCGAGACCACCTGAAATAGCTGCTGATCGGGCACCGTCCGGTAGATCACGCGCCACTGCAGTCCGAGGCGGGAAGACCGATAGCCGTTCCATTTTCCGGACAATGCCTCGTCATTGAAGCCTTTGATCAGGCGAAGGCCAAGCGGCCCAGAAAGCATGGCAATGTCCTTCCACTTCTCGTACCGCTTCAAGATCTCCCGTGGTGCGCCCGAAAACTCCTTATCGACGCGACGATGCTCCTCGATGCGCCACATGCCACATTGTGCCTATACCATATATGGCATGTCAAGGCGCGGCTGGGTCTGCGGCATACCTGGCGCAAGGCTGCGGGGACGTCGAGCTGCCGCATGCGCTCGCGAAAAAGTATCCGCGCGCGCAATACGAGTGGGTCTGGAAGTTCGTGTTTCTCTCGCACAAACTCTCGACCGACCCTGGAACCGGCGTGATCCGCCGCCATCACGTACGAGAACTACCTGGTCCGCGGCGTGAAGGACGCCGCGCGCGCGGCGGGCATCGCCAAGCACCTGAGTTGCCACACGCTGCGGCGTTCGTTCGCCACGCATCTGCTGGAAGCGGGCTACGACATACGCACGGTGCAGGAGCTGCTCGGGCATGCGAGCGTCGAGACGACGATGATCTATACGCACGTCACGAACAAGGGCGGCCGCGGCGTCACGAGTCCGCTCGACCGGGCGGTGAGCGCGGGCGGCTGACTAACTATCGATTCGAGCGAGGGCGTCGCTGATCTCGCCCGTTTCGTCCGGTCGGACGACGCGCGCGGTCTCTCTTCCGTCGCGCAGGAACACGAGCGTCGGCCAGAGCTTCACGCCGAAGGAGCGCCCCAGGCGCTTGCCGCTCGCGTCGGCGATCTTGATGTGGCGCACGCGTGCATGGCCGGCCAGCGCTTCGGCAATGAGCGGCTGCGCGCGCCGGCACCAGCCGCACCACGGGCTGCCGAACTCGAGCAGCGTCGGGCCTTGGAGCGCGTCGACCTCGGCGCGCTTGGGCTCGACCGTGGCGTAATCCGCGCTCATCAGGCATAGACTAGCCGCTCGGGGAGGAGGTCGCATGCGCAAGATCGTCGCGATGCTGGTCGCTCTGTTCGCCTGCGCGGCGCTCGCTGCCGAGGAATATCCGGCGCGCGCCGTGCGCGTCGTCGTGCCCTTCGCGCCAGGGGGCGGCACGGACATCGTGGCGCGCATCCTGTCGCAACAGTTCTCGCAGCGCTTGGGGCAGAGCTTCGTGGTCGAGAACCGGCCCGCCGGCTCGGGGATCGTCGGCGCCGACGTCGTCGCGAAGAGCGCGCCCGACGGCTATACGCTGCTCTTCGCCTTCTCCTCGCTCTCGAGCAGCGCCAAGCTTTTTAGCCGACTGCCTTACGATCCGGTGCGCGACTTCGCGCCGGTCGCACTCGCCACCACCTCGCCGCTCCTCGCCGTCGCGCCGCCCTCGCTGCCCGCGAAGAACATCCGGGAATTCATCGCGCACGCCAGGGCGAACGACGGCAAGCTCAACTACGGTTCCTCGGGTCCCGGCAGCTCGCCGCACCTCGCGATCGAGCTCTTGATGTCGCAGACCGGGGTTCGCATGCAGCACATCGCCTACAAGGGCATCGCGCCGGCGGTCACGGCGCTCCTCGCCGACGAAGTGCAGTTCTCGCTGGTGCCGATCGCGGTCGGCCTGCCGCACGTAAGAGCGGGCAAGCTGCGCGCGCTCGGCGTCGCGGGGCTTCAGCGCTCGGCGGCGACGCCGGACATTCCCACGCTCGCCGAATCGGGGTTGCCGGACTTCGAGGTCATCGCCTGGTGGGGACTGCTCGCGCCGGCGAAGACGCCGCGCGCCGTGGTGAATGCGCTGAACCGCGAGATGCGCTCGGTGCTTGACCTCGCCGAGGTGCGGCGCACCCTCGTCGATCAGGGCATGGATCCCGCGGCCGGCTCGCCCGAGCAGTTCGGCGCGCTCATCAAGGCCGACATGGAGAAATGGGGCGAGATCGGCGCGCGCCTCGGCGTCAAGCTCGATTGAGCTCTACAGCGCCCGGCCGTTGAACGGCTTGACCTTGAGCGAGTCAAGGTCGATGCCCTCGAGGCAGCGCACGTTGATCGCAGCAGTCGGCTTGCCGGACTTGTCCTTCGCTTCCGCAAGCGGATGGATGCCGCAGGTCGGGCAGAAATGGTGCTTGATGATGTGCTTGTTGAACGTGTAGGTGCTCATCCGTTCGTTCGGGGTGAGCATCTTCAGCTTCTCTTGCGGCACGAACCCGAGCAGCGAGCCCTTGCGCGAGCAGATCGAGCAGTTGCACTCCGTGACCTCGCGGAAGTCGCCGTCCACCTCGAACTTGATGCCGCCGCAGTGGCAGCTTCCCTTGTAGTTCATAGCTTCACCTCGTTCAGCTGGATGATCGGCGCAATGTCGGTGTAGTTTGGAATATCGGCCATGATGCTCTCGGCGTGCGGCCCGAACGCCTTTTGGAAGGTCTCGACGGAGTCGAACAGGAAATGCGCCTGCGCGATGAACGCGGGCTTCGATCCCGGCTGCACGCCGCCGAGACCCTGATCGATTTCGGCGCGCCGGCAGGCCGCGCCGAGCTTTTGCCGGACCATCGGGATGTGCTTCGCGCAGTAGTAGGCCATGTCGAACTTCTTGCCCGGCGTATTTTCGTAGAGCACGCTGACTTTGATCATGCTGTCTCCTTTAGCGGTTGTCGGCGATGGCGAGCCGCAGCCCGAGCGCGGCGAAGACCCCGCCGGTCAGGCGCTGCAGCAGCGCCACGCGGCGCTCGTTGGCGCGCAGCCAGAGCGTGGTGCGGCTCGCGAGCAGGGCGACCGCGACATTGACGAGCGTGCCCTGGACGTTGAAGAGCAGGCCGAGGAACACGATCTGCGGCACCGGCGCGCCGGCGGCAGGGTCGACGAACTGCGGCAGGAAGGCGAGGAAGAAGAGCGCTACCTTCGGATTCAACACGTTGGTCACCACGGCCTGCGCGAAGATGACGCGCAGCCGCAGCCGCGGCAGCTGCGCCACGTCGCTTGCCGTGCGCGGCCGCAGGATGAGCTGCAGGCCGATCACGACGAGGTAGATCGCGCCGGCGATGCGCACCACGTCGTAGGCGAGGGGCACGGCGGCGAGCAGCGCCGCGAGTCCGAGCGCGAGCGCGCTGACGTGCACCAGCGTCCCCGCGGCGATGCCGAAGGCGGAGAGCACGCCGGCAGCGCGGCCATCACTGATGCTGCGCGCCGTGACGTAAAGCATGTCCGGCCCCGGCGTGAGATTGAGCGCCAGCGCCGCCGCCATGAACAGGAGCACCATCTCCGGACTCGGCATGGTTATGATCATGCCATGGCGCAGTTCGCCCTCGGTCAAGGCATTTCGCGCCTGGAAGACGACACGTTGCTGCGCGGCGCCGGCCGCTATGCCGACGATCTTGCGCTGGCGGGCGCCGCGCATGCCGTGATCGTGCGCTCGCCGCACGCCCACGCCAGGATCCGCCGCGTCTCCACCGACGAGGCGCGAAAGGCCCCTGGCGTCATCGCCGTGTTCACCGGCAAGGACGCGGCGGCCGACGGGCTCGGCGACGTCCCCTGCCTCATCCCGGTCGTCAACCTCGACGGCACCAACCGCAAGGAAACGCCGCGCCCGATCCTCGCGCTCGACAAAGTCGCGCACGTTGGCGACCCGGTGGCGGTGGTGATTGCGCAAACGCTGGCGCAGGCAAAGGACGCCGCCGAGAAAGTGCTGGTCGACTACGAAGCGCTGCCCGCGGTGACCGACGCGCGCGAAGGCGAGGTGGCGTTCGACATCGGCCTCGGCGAGTCGCGCGAGAAAGTCGAGTTGGCGCTAAAAAAGGCCGCGCACATCACGCGCCTGGAGCTGGTGAACAATCGGCTGGTCGCCAATCCGATCGAGCCGCGCGCCGCGCTCGCCGAATACGACGCCGCGAGCGGCCGCGTCACGCTCTACACCCCGAGCCAGGGGCCGCACCATCTGCGCGGACAGATCGCCGCAATTCTCAAAAGCGAAAACGTCCGCGTCGTCTCCGGCAACGTCGGCGGCGCCTTCGGCATGAAGATCTTCCTGTACCCGGAGCAGCCGATGATGGTGTGGGCGGCGCGCAAGCTCAAGCGCACGGTGCGCTGGACCGCCGAGCGCGCCGAATCCTTCGTCTCGGACGCGCAGGGCCGCGACAACTACTCGGTCGCCGAGCTCGCGATCGACGCCGACGCGCGCTTCCTCGCGCTGCGCGTCACCACCTGGGCAAACATGGGCGCCTATCTCTCGAACTTCGGCCCGTTCATC